>CAZIGP010000007.1:16176-19781 GCA_964538425.1 uncultured Pirellulales bacterium
CACACGGTTAGTCAATTTCGTCGATCGCAATGCGGAATATCAACTTTGGATTGCCACAAGTATGGGACAATCCGCAACGCAAGCTCTACCTTTAGAAACACAGCTTTATGTAACGGATTTATCAAAATTCATGCAAAAGATGGGCTTAAAATCAGATGAGTGGAACAGACGCCCTGCTATGTTGCCTCGCGTGAATGTATTTGTGTCTGGTCACAAGCAAGAAGCATTTCGAAAAGCTGTGGCAGAATTAGTTATTGCCGGCAAGCCACTTTTTGTTCGCGAGGCTGAAAATGGTTTCTTCAGCATGAAATTTGGTCACAATAATTTACATTTGGGACCACATGCTGTTTCCTTTCACGGTCAATCAACGTCATTCGACGAATTAGGATTAAGTTTGACTGAAATTGAAGATAAATCAGGAACTAGTGCTTATCATATTCCTCAAGGCAGTCTGTTGATTTACGATCCACGCGATCGATCTTCCAAGTCTGGACGAACACAAGTTTCTTCACTTGAACTTGCCCCAACGATATTGCAAAACTTCTCGGTACCTATTCCGGAATATATGAACCCAGCAGTTGCTTTGGGATAAACCTTATTTTTTAAAGAAGGTGCCCTTGGAAGCGAGAGTAACTTTTGCGTGTTGCCAGATTTTTGGTTTAGCAAAGCATGAACGAAATAAAACCGAAAACTCGTTGGAAACTATTGGTGGCATTAGTGCTGCTGGCGGCAATCGGTGTGGCAGCCGGTTGGTATCTGGCAAATCGAGAGACGACTCGTAGTCCATCCAGCAATTCAATTCTGGTGATTGCGCCTTATTGGTATAACGGCACGTGGGTATTTGACGACGCCGATGTCGGGTTGAAGCGAGAACCTTTTGTTGGCGGCGTGCCGGAGATGATTAATGTGCTGGTCAAAGATATTCCGAATGCTAAGGACGGATTTCGCCTCACGTTTTCTGCCAATCCATTTCCCAACCATCAGTACAAACTAACTTGGCTGCGAGGCGACAAGACAGGCAATTTCTACAAGCTCGATGAACCACCCATGGAAGGTTGGATTTGTCCCGCAATGTTTCGTTACTACAGCGACGCGCCCAAGATGCTGTACGTGAAGGCGGATGCGGTGGAGCATTGATTTTAATTGGGCCGGCCATTCAGAGGCTCAAAAACGAAACCCGCCGGCGCTCCGGTAGCAACATCTGAGTTGCTCGGCTTCGAGCGCTCGACGGGCGTAGTTTGCATTTCTACTTGATCATTCTTTAGATCAAGCGCGAGCTGCCGCCGCATTAATGTAGCCTTCAGCAACTTCAGTTAGCTTTTTGTCCGCCGCTCGTTCTTCATCTAAAGTTTGCTGGAGTAATTGGGCGACGCTTTCATGGCCCAGCCGGCGGGCGAACGTGCGAGCACAGCCGTAGCCCGCCATTTCGTAGTGTTCGACGCGCTGGGCTGCCGCGATGAGCGCTGAATCTTTTACCTCAGGATCGCCGTCTGCGGAGATCACGTCGTTTCCTTCCGAAATCAAACCTTCCATTGCATCGCAAGTTTCGCTTTGCACTTCTTTGCCTAAGTCTCGGAAAGCCTGTTCGAGACGATTTTTATGGCGTTTTGTCTCGGCCAAATGATTTTGTAGTGCACTTTTTAAGGCGGGCGATGAAGCGGCGCTGGCCATTTTGGGCAACGCATCGATCAATTGCTCCTCCGCGCTGTACAAATCGCGCAATTGCAGATCAAGGACGTTTTCCAAGTTATCGAGCGACATTTCCATTCCGAGCATTTTTGTGAACCAGGACATAACTAGCTCCTTTTGCATAATGGTTTGTTTGAACTCGCGGTGGCTTGAATGACGCCAAGCGATATTTTTCTGTGGAACTGTTAACGGCGTAAGTTCCGCAGCTTTTGTTTAAGGCACAACGGAGATGCAAAGCGTGCGCCAGATGGGATCAAACCATCGTTTTCAGGCTTCCTGCTGGGAGCAATTTTGCTGGGGCGATGCCTAGAAGATCGCCTTATGTCCCGCCGCGCGACGGCAGCTTGAAAGCTGCGCGAGATGAAACGCAAAATGGTTGGTCAGAAGAAGCGAAGTTGTGTGACCGATCGTTTTGATCGGCGTACCATTGAACAAGTCGATTCCATGCGGTTGATCCATTTGCTCGGCTTTGGCGGCTGCCGCCATTTCACGCAATTTCTGATAGGCCTTCACGGCCGCTTGATGCAGTGGCGATTTACCAAACGATGCCTCGCGAGCAACACGATCACTCGACCCTGGCCCAAAGATGGGCAGCCAATCTTCGTGAGTAAGCTTGCCTCCGAGTAACATTTGCCCTAACTCGCCACAAATTGCCAGATGCCCCAAAATCCAAACCGGCGGATGCTCGTGTCCTGGAGAAGGTTCAAACCAATTGGCGTCGCTTAGGTCAGCAAGCACTTTATCCAACCAGCCCGACAAAAATTCGTTGATCGCGATTTCATTGGCAAACATGAAAAACTCCTTTCGAATTCTGATAACCGTTAATTTTGACACCGTGTGGGATGCGACAACATTGTTTTATTTTGCGGAAGCAGGTTGATTTGTTTTGTCGTGCTCTCCAGCATCTGGTAACCATGCTGCCACATCTTGGCAATAAAAATCGGCAAGCACTTGGTACAAGTTTGGATGCCGATCGCGCATCGCGCGTGGGCGCTCAAAAAAGCATTCACTGGCGACGGCGAAGAATTCGGCTTGATTGCTGGCACCGTAGCGATCGAGCAGCGTAGCTTCGCCTTGTAGGGCTTCGCTTCGTAGCCGCAAAAATTCTTCATTCATCACTTGATGCCAGGTGCGGCGTTTTGCACGCCCCATAATGGCTGGCGTGCCATCGACTTCTCCATCTAAGCCATCCACATGATGAGCAAATTCATGGATAACTAAATTATTGCCTGGCCGAAGTTTTTTCGTGCCGCCGATTTCGGCCCACGACAATACAATGGGGCCACGATGCCAGGATTCACCCAATCGCGGCTCTAGGTCGTATTCCGGAGATTGATCGAAGCTGCTTCGGTGAGGCTGATACTCACCGGGATAGACGATGATCGTTCTTAATCGATCGAAGTAATACGATTCCGGTAACCCGAGCGTCATGACGCCCGCATATCCGGCAATCGTTACTTTCATTTCATTTGTCAATTCAAAACCGCTGCCGCCGACCCAATCTTTTTCGTTCGTTAGCACTTGCACGAAGCTTTCGAGCCGTGCGCGCTGCTGCGAGTTCAAATACTGAAAGTGCCGCACCTCTTGAATCAACGTGTTGTATTTTTCGTGTGGAAACGGATGCTTCAACAAACGTTTTCGACGGCGTGATCGAAACCAGGCAGAAAGCATGTGAATATTCGAAGAGTTGTCAGAGTAGAAATGGCAGGCTTGAGGATCGACTTTTTTCCGATGAATGCTTGTCGTAAACTATATTTTAGTGATTCATCGTATTTTGAACGACTCTAGTTTTTAAGAGCAGATCATGGAGTTTTCCCTAGTTGCCGCAGTGCTGCTTGCCGCTGTTACTGCGGAAACTCCCGCGGTTTGTACAGCAAAAATTGCGGCCATGCCCGACTTTTGTCAAACCGATGAAG
>CAZIGP010000008.1:0-18830 GCA_964538425.1 uncultured Pirellulales bacterium
TTTCTCCCGGCTGCTGCGGATTGTTCTAGCGCACTGTGGGCGGCCACAAGTTGTTTATCGGTAGGAAGTTATCATGGCAGTTCCCAAGCGACGACAATCCAATCAAAAAACCGGCAGCCGACGTGCTCACGACCATAAGACACCGAAGCAACTCACTTTCTGTCCTCAGTGCAGCCAAGCCGTACCAACGCACGTGATCTGCCCGAAGTGCGGCCATTACATGGGTCGCACGATGGTGGAAGTGGCGGAGTAAATGCAGGGGTCTGGTGCCTAAGTGTCTAGTTGCCTGGTAAAGGCGCGGGGCGCAAGGTAAATCATTCAGGCACCCAGAAACCAAAGACACTAAGACTATCTTTTTCATCTCTATGCCCACCGCCTTTCTCTTTCCCGGTCAAGGCGCTCAAACGGTTGGCATGGGGCGCGAGCTTGCCGCTAACATACCAGCAGCAAAGTCGATTTACGACCGTGCCTCGAAAGTGCTTGGTTACGATCTGGCTCAGGTCTGTTTTGAAGGACCCGCCGAGAAGTTGGATTCAACGGTTTACAGTCAACCGGCACTGTTCGTTACCTCCGTTGCCGCACTTGCGGCAATGAATGAAAAGTTTAACGACGTGGTGGAAACTTGTGACTACGCCGCGGGCTTAAGTCTCGGCGAATACACGGCGCTGTTCTTTGCCGGCGTGATCGATTTTGAAGACGGTGTCCGCGTGGTGGCCGAACGTGGTGCTGCGATGCAAGCCGCTGCCGATGCGGTGCCGAGCGGCATGGTCAGCATTTTAGGATTGGAACGCGACAAGGTCGAAGAACTTTGCCGTGCCGCGGCTCAAGGTGAAGTTTTGCAAGTCGCAAATTTGTTGTGCCCTGGCAACATTGCAGTGTCGGGAACGAAGGCTGCTTGTGAGCGGGTGACAAAAGCTGCCGAGACCGCTGGTGCAATGAAAACGGTGCCGTTGGCGGTAGCCGGTGCGTTTCACACGTCAATCATGCAACCCGCCGTCCAGCGTTTGGCCGCCGCACTCCAGAACGTAAAACTTAAGCAGCCACGGATTCCAGTCGTGTCGAACGTCGATGCCCAGCCGCACGAAGACCCGGAAGAAATCCGCAAGTTGCTAGTGCAGCAAGTCGTCAGCCCGGTGCGCTGGGAAGATTCGATGCGCTGGCTGCTCGGCAAAGGCGTCGATAAATGTTACGAAGTCGGCCCAGGGCGCGTATTGCGCGGGCTGATGAAACGGATTGATCGAAAATTGGAATGCCTGGGAGCGATGGAATAATTAAGGACATTTCTCATGAGTACAGAAACTGCTGCACCACGTTTAACCGTCAATCTTGCAAATCAAGTCGCTCTTGTTACCGGGGCTTCGCGTGGCATCGGCAAGGCAATTGCTTTGGGCCTAGGCCGTTGCGGCGCCAAAGTAGCTTGTGTGGCACGTGATACGGCCAAGTTGGCCGAAACGGTTTCAGCAATTACTAGTGCTGGCGGCCAGGCCGAGGCATTTGCCTGCGACGTTACCAATGGTGAAGCGGTGCAACAGCTTGTCGAATCGATCGCCGAAAAATGGGGACGACTCGACATCCTGGTAAATAATGCGGGCATTACCCGCGATACGCTGCTGCCGCGTATGGGCGACGATCAATGGGACGATGTCATCAATACCAATCTCCGTGGTGCGTTCCTATTCACCCGTGCTGCGACACGGCCGATGATGTCGCAGCGTTATGGTCGGATCATCAATATCTCCAGCGTCTCCGGCCTCATTGGCAACGCCGGACAAGCCAATTACTCAGCCTCGAAGGCAGGTTTGATTGGATTCACTCGCACCGTGTCAAAAGAATTGGCAGGTCGTAAAATCACCGTGAACGCCATTGCCCCGGGCTTTATCGAAAGCGAAATGACCGCCGCCTTAGGTGCAGCCCTTCAAGATCAAGTGAAAACCCGCATCCCAGCGAAGCGCCTGGGCACGCCCGACGAAGTTGCCGATGTGGTGCTATTCCTCGCCTCGCCTACCAGCAGTTACGTTACAGGGCAGACGATTACGATCGACGGCGGGCTGACGATGTAATTTCGTGGTGATTCATTTTCCGCCTGCGGATAATAGCCTGCTAAGTGATCGGCGGATATTTCACTTATGTTCCTCACCGAACCGCCGAAAACTCCGTGGGATTTGTATTTTGAACTGCTCGGCATCCGCGTGCGCATTTCACCGTTTTTTTGGCTTGGTAGCGCGTTGCTAGGTTATGGTTTTGCCCAAAACTTTGCACGTCAAACGGGGCTGAACGCTGGACTCGGGCTGATTATGTGGACGGGCGTTGTGTTGGTGTCGGTCCTCGCTCATGAATTCGGCCATGTTTTTGCATTTCGCCACTATGGCATAGATGCGGATGTGGTGATGTACCACTTCGGCGGTTTGGCAGTGCCCAGAAGTTCGCTAGGATTCGGACGCCAAGCACGGCTAGGGTCGATAGAACAAATCGTGGTTTCGGCTGCCGGGCCTGGTGCATCGTTACTGTTGGGTATTAGCATTGCCGCAGTGGTCTACATCGGAGGCTTTGAAGTTCCGAACCCTATCTCTTTTTTGGCAAAGTTAAAGTTTTTAGAAGAGGGAAAACCACTATCGCCCGTTTTTGAGAACTTAGTTTGGGCATTACTTGTTGTGAATATTTTGTGGGCTCTAGTAAATTTGCTGCCCGTTTATCCACTCGATGGTGGTCAGATTTCTCGCGAACTGTTTCTCCTATCCAATTATCAAACTGGAATTCGATATTCGCTCATTTTGTCGATTGTTACAGCGGCTGGCATCGCTCTCTGGGCTTTTTCAAAGCAGGATACCTATTTGGGTATCATGTTCGGCATGCTCGCCTACTCTAGCTACCAAATTCTGCAAACTTATTCCGGTCGCGGCGGATTTGGCGGTGGTTGGTAAACTAATTAAGACGACCTCTTAGAATTATCGAATGGTCGAACGTTTGCACGCCATCCCCAATCAGCACCTAAATGCATCAAGCACCCTCTCAACACCGTATCGTCCTTCTCGGCGCAAGTAATCTTACACGCGGTATTTCCACCGTCATTGAATCGGCACAAAATCTGTGGGGTTCGCCGCTGGAAATTTGCACGGCGATGGGGCATGGGCGGTCTTATGGTTTAAACAGCAATTTTTTAGGCCGTACATTGCCCGGGATCGTTCAATGTGGCTTGTGGCGAACATTGGAAGAGCGGCCTAAGCTGCCGACTGCGGCACTAGTGACCGATATTGGCAATGATTTAATGTACGGTGCCCCGGTGGCGCAAATTGCCAGTTGGGTCGAGACGGCGCTTGATCGTCTCCAGCGTGCCGATGCCCGGGTGGTGATGACTTTATTGCCGCTGGATAGCGCTTTTCGGCTATCTCCGGCGCGGTTTAAGTTCTTCGCCAAGCTGTTTTTTCCACATAAGCAACTGAACTTAGCCGATCTGTTACAAAAAGCGCAAGAACTACACGGTCGGCTGGAAACAATTGGTCGATCGCGCGGCATTGCACTGGTCGAACAACAATCGGATTGGTATGGCATCGACCCAATTCATATCCGCTTGCACTATTGGCACACCGTTTGGCCAGCCATTTTGGCTGCTGCTCGACAAGAATCTAGCGCTATTCAACCTGCAAAAGGTTCGCTTCGCCGCTGGTGTTACTTACGCACTCGAACAGCCGAAAATTGGCAGATATTCGGCACTTCACAGCACAACAAACAGCCCTGCGGTGTGCTGAAAGATGGCACAGCGTTGTCGTTTTATTGAAAGATGATGAATGATTGGCGCTGAATGATGGAAGGATGATCAAAGCAAAGCTCCTTACGATTCATCGCTCATCTTTCATTGCTCGCAGTTGCTTTTCATCATGCTTGATGACCTATCAATCAGCGCATAGCGCATCAAAATTTTCTCTTCGCGCAGCAAACTGCTCTTGACAATATCGACGTGCATCTGAAAGATTTTGTGAAATAACTGTTGCATAAATGTTTTGCAGTAGTTACAAATAACAAGTGTAGTGCTCATGTGCGCTCGTTATCAGGAAGTTTATTGACGACATTTGGAGGTTGAAACGGTTGCTTAAACAATGAATTTTGAAAGTGTC
The DNA here is from genome assembly GCA_964538425.1 of uncultured Pirellulales bacterium. GTDB lineage: Bacteria > Planctomycetota > Planctomycetia > Pirellulales > JADZDJ01 > JADZDJ01. The sequence continues at coordinate 4,113 of CAZIGP010000008.1, forward strand.
AATCACTTCGACGTTCAATTTTTAAGCAGCATCAACCATCAAAAAAAGTCAAGCGACGTGCATGATTAACATGGTTGGTTTTCTTGCGAATGATTCGTTGGTCGAGCTGCCGTCGAAGACGGCGGACTAATGCTCTCGTCGCAAGTTCTTTTTAGGAGGATGTACTGTGGCCAAAAAGAAGGCTGCCAAGAAGTCGGCCAAGAAGAAGGGCGCCAAGAAGAAAGCTGCCAAGAAGAAGAAGTAGCTTTCGGTGCTCCGCGATAAGACATTGATGTCTTAACGCCTTCCATGATACGACGAGAAAGAGCCGCAGTGACTGGTCCGCCGGTCTCTGCGGCTCTAGTTTTTTGTCTAGTGTTTTTATGATCACTCTTCGAAAGCACGGGAACGGCTCTTCTTTCCCGTGGCAACTCTAAGGCCGGCAGCTACTTACGGCCAAGCCGTACCCCCTCTTTTGGTCCTGCTTTTCTACGTAAAAATTCCGTAAGCAAACGAAGAATTATCAAGTACGCCAAGTAACGGATTCGTGTAATCCGATACACCAAAAGCGCGAATCAAATGCTGATTTGGTTCTTATACTTTCGCGAACCATTTAACTCACAACGTCGGCAGCGATGGCAATGGCGCCGTGCGGCGAACTTGCTCGGAAAGATTTTTCGCTAGACGATGACAGATGGCTTCTAAAAACGGCGCGCTTTGCTTGTCATCAAAGTTTGCTCCGGTGCGACCCTCGTCGCCATGCACACGGATCGAAATATTGATCGGCACTTCACCTAAGAACGGCACGTCGAGTTCTTCGGCACGGCGCTTTGCACCACCATGGCCAAAGATGTCGTATTGCTTGCCGCAATCCGGGCAAATGAAGTAACTCATGTTTTCAACGAGCCCCAGCACCGGAATATTTACTTTGCGAAACATCGCAATAGCTTTCACCGCATCCAGCAGAGCGACATCTTGTGGCGTGCAAACGACGACCGCGCCGGTGAGCGGCAGCAGTTGCGAAAGTGTCAAAGCGATATCGCCAGTGCCTGGTGGCATGTCGATAATAAGGTAATCGAGTTCGCCCCAAGCCGTGTCGCGCAACAGTTGTGTGATGGCTCCATGTAGCATCGGGCCGCGCCACACGACGGCTTCTCCAGCCGGCACGAAAAAGCCCATCGAGATGACTTTCATTCCGCCATGCTCGAAGGCTTTGATTTTGTTTTCACCTTCACGTTCGGGTTGGCCGCGAAGTCCCAATAAATGTGGAATGCTGGGACCATAAACATCGGCGTCGAGCAGACCAACCTTGCACCCTGCTTTTGCCAAGCCAAGTGCCACGCTCGCGGCGATGGTGCTCTTGCCTACGCCTCCTTTGCCCGAGCCTACGGCGATCACGCTTTTAGCCGGCACGCCCACGGTGCCCAGTTTCTGGGGTGGCCGTGAATGAACCCCAAGGTTGACAGTTACTTGCTTGAGTTGCGGAAATTTACTGCGCAAAAGCTGTTCCAACTCTGCCTTCGTTTCCTGCCACAGCGGAGCGGAATGTGTAGTGAGAGCTAGAGTTAGTGCCAAACTGTCACCTGTCACGCTCGCGTCGCGCACTTGGTCTAGCTGGGTTACCGGCCGCCCGGTTTCTGGATCTTTAAACTCCGCTAAGGCCGCCATCACCGCGGCAGAATCGATTATTTGTGACATAGTTATCTTGGTTAAATCTCAGACCATGGTAATCGTGCGAGAATTTGCTCTTCCAAAGGTATTCCTTCGGCATTGAAATCGTTCTGCGGCTCGGCCGCAAGGCGTCGCTCGACAATTGCAGCGATTTCTGTGACCTGGCGAGGGGAAAATACGATGTGCATTACTCCGACCTCGCGCAGCAAAATTTCGTACCCGGCCAGTTTTCGATCAGCCAAAACAACCACGAGCGCTCTGGGATAGCGACGCACCACTTGAGCAACTGCCGTGGCCGATAATCCGACACGGTCTGGCGAGATTTCGAATCCGACCACAGCAGTTGGCGATTGTGTAAGTTCGGCAAACAAATCATCCAAAATGCGAATTTCCACGATTGTGGCGCGCGACGAAATTTCGCGCCGCCAAGCCGCTGCCCAATCACCGGTCGTTTCATAGATGAGCAATTTCATCTTTAATGTTATGCTTCTGGATCTTGGTTTTCACTTACCAAACCTAACTGCACCATGCGGCGATAAAGCGTAGGGCGGGTTAATCCTAGCAGCTTCGCCGCTTGGCTTTTGTTCCCTTTGGCCTGCTTCATTGCACGTTCGATTAGTTCGGTTTCAACCTGAGCAAGAAACTTTTCTAAATCGATCGATTCGATGTTCTTGCGAGGAAACTTCGCCGCATCGGCGGCCAATCGCAATTTCTTCGGCAAGTCGGCGGCAATGATTTCATAACTCTCGGCCACGTCAAATGCCTCGCGGATGAATTTGGCCAGTTCGTCGATCTCTCCTGGCCAATCGTAAGCGGCCAAGCGATCCAATGCTTCGGATGTAAAGCCACGCAGTTGCTTGGATGAGCTTTCTGCATTGCAATCCTCGAGCAACATTTGGGCCAAAAGTGGAACGTCTTCTTTTCTTGCAACAAGCGAGGGTAATTCGATGACTTGTGTGCTGAGCAGCATCGCCAAGTCGCTGCGAAATTTGTCCTCGTCAGCAAGTGACAAAAGCGGCTCAGTTGCCGTGGCAATCGTCCGCAGATTTTTCGGCCCCGCAGAAAGCCATTTGGCCACATCGGCTTGGATTTCTCTAGGTATTGCTTGCACATCAGTGAGCAGCAATGTGCTTCGTGGTTCACCATCGCTTAAGGCATGTTTTTTGGATAACGCGCTCAACGTCGACAGCAATAACTCGGCCGGCAGTGTCGAACAAGAAATCGGCGCGATGGCGCCGATGGGCTTTACTCCAGCAAAGTGAATCGTATGAGCAACATGTTGTTTGCCGCTTCCCACAGGACCGACAATCAATACCGTAGCTTGGTTGGTGGCAGCTAATTCGGCTTGAGTGCGAACTCGCTGCATGGCTGGTGTTTTGCCAGCCAGTCGTTCCAATCGGTGCTGACTCGCCGTTACAGCACGAAAGCGCCGTATCATTTCGTGCAACTGGCGTGGTTCATCCGTTTCAAGCGCAGATGTCAAATAAGAAGCGGCGTCTGCTTCTGCATTTTCAGGCAATTCCGATCGATCAACCAGGACCAAAACTGCCACAACGCTTTCACTATCTTCCAAAAGAGGAATAAACTCCGCACGGCGACGACACCTGTTGCCATCCGAAAGGCAAATCGTAAGCAGTCCTCCTGTTCGCTTGCCATGAAAAGCTTCTGGCGGCGGACAAAGCGCATCGGCGGCAGCAGCTAACGCATCGGCATCGCCCGATTGATATCGACAAACGCGGCCTTGCAAATCGCTGGCCTCAACACCTAGCCATTTGGCACAAGCTTTGTTCACAAACACGATCTGCCGCTCTTCCCCTACGACATACAACGGCGAATCTATTGCTTGAAGCAACCGCACCAGTTCTTGAGTCGATCGAGGACTGGGCATGTTGTTAAAAACCTCAATTGAGTGGCAAATTAATTTTGTTATCAGGCAAAGAAAGGGAGTAAAGGAAAAAGGGATAGAATTGGCAAATTTTATGACGAATTCTCTCTTTCTCCCGGCTCCCTTTCCTCCATTCTCGTGAAATCTGCGGTTAAGCTAAATTTTAGTGTAACTTTCAAGTATATCTCCAGTCAGCCGCTCCGTTGTCAACGCTTTGTCGGGCAGCGATACTGTATTCATGAGCCATTCAGCGCCAACCTCTGCCGGAACCGGGTCTGCCGACAGCACGGGCTTTGAGCTCGATCTTTCCGGCCGGCAATTGGGTGATTATCGCTTGCTTCGCCGTCTTGGCCGCGGTGCGATGGCCGATGTTTATTTGGCCGAACAAGGTTCCCTTCGCCGGCAGGTGGCGTTCAAAGTGCTAAAGCGCGAGCTGGCGGCCGACCAAACCTACGTCCGCCGGTTTCATGGCGAAGCCCAAGCTGCTGCAGCTTTGGTGCATGCCAACATCGTGCAAATATACGAAGTCGGCAATGTCGAAGGGCTTCATTATATTGCTCAAGAATATGTCGAAGGGCAGAACTTGGCCCAGTTTATCGATCGCCGCGGCTCGCCCGACGTAAAACTGGTTTTGGCAATTATGCGGCAAGTAACGGCCGCGCTTTGCAAAGCCGCCGAGCGCGGCATCGTCCATCGAGACATCAAGCCCGAGAATATCATGCTCAGTCGTTCGGGCGAAGTGAAAGTGGCCGATTTCGGCCTGGCTCGAGTAACGGCGGCCGACGACGCGGTAAAGCTCACGCAAGTGGGCATTACGATGGGCACGCCACTGTATATGAGCCCTGAGCAAGTTGAGAATCGCCAGCTCGATTCGCGCAGCGATTTATATTCGCTTGGCGTTACCTGTTTCCATATGTTGACCGGCCAGCCACCCTTCCGCGGCGACACCGCCTTGAGTGTGGCCTTGCAGCATGTTCGCACTCAGCCGGAGCGACTCGAAAATTTACGTCCTGATCTTCCGCCGGCACTTTGCCGCACGATTCATAAAATGCTGGCAAAAGATCCGAACGAACGATTTGCCAGTCCGCGAGACATGCTGAAAGAACTACGATCGTTGCAGATCGAAGGCATCGACATGCAATGGCCGACGGAACTGGATGAACTCAACGGCGTCGAAATCGCGTCGCTTGCGGCATTGCATGGGGTGGCGACCCAACGACTGCAAGATGTCATGAAAACCCAGGCGCTCATGACTCGTAGCAATCGCCGACGCACATGGTATGCAGCGGCATTCGTGCTGGGTGCGATGTTGCTAGGCGCGGGGGCCGCCTGGGCCACACGTGAACGGTTTTTGCTCGATGTGCCATCTACGGAATTGCCCAAGGTCGATGTGATGGCAAGCGCTCAGCAACAATTCGAGTACGCAAGTTTCTTTCGCACGGAGGCGGCTTGGAAAAGCGTCGGCGAATATTTCCCTAAAGAAACCCGCTGGGTTATGCGAGCCAATGAAGAGCTGGCTAAGTTGTATATTGAATCACGAGAATATGAATTAGCGTTGCCACTACTCGAACAGCTAGCGAATTTCTCAAATTTGAACGCCGATCTTGAAAAACAATGCCGTGCCTTTGGCTTGGCAGGTTTATCGTACGTTTATTCTGTTCAACAAAAAAACGAAAAAAGCTTTGAAGCGCTGGGACGCTTTATGAAACTGGTAGGAGGGCTAAACCGCAACCAGGTTCAGCAAGTTCTCGATGATCGCCAAATGGTTCAATTAATCGATGTCGTGGTCGATCGGCATCGTGATGCCGTTGATCAAAAAACTCGAGATGCATGGGAAGCACTACGACAATCCGATACGCAGGAAGATTCTGGCTAGCTGTTGAATAGCCAAGGGCGGCCGATATTCCACTCATTGAAGGGAGTCGCTGTCGGCAGTAAAATGCGCAGTTTCGTTCGCGCAGAACGAACGATGCTGTACGGATAACGCCACTTCCATTCTGGCCTAAAGGGGTAACTCCCAAGGCTTAGTAGCGGCGTCTACTTCCGGCAGCCCCGCCTTTATTTCTTGTTCTAATTTCATACTCTCATGCCTCAGCGTCGCAACATGGTGGTGGCCCAAAGTGGCGGGCCAAGTCCGGTCATTAATAACAGCTTGCGCGGCATTATTGAAACGGCTCGCCAGATGTCGGAAATCGGCACCGTCTACGGTGGGCGCCACGGCATCGAAGGCGTGCTGAAAGAAGAATTGCTTGATCTCTCAGCACAGTGTCATGAAGAAGTTGCGCTGCTGCGCTACACGCCCGCAGCCGGTTCCATCGGCACTTGCCGTTATAAATTGAAACCGGCGCAGACCGAAGACTTCGAACGTACGATCGAAGTGCTCAAAGCCCACGACATTGGCTACTTTCTATACATCGGCGGTAACGATTCGATGGACACCGCCCACAAAATCGCAGCGATGGCTCGTGAGCGCGGGCTCGATCTAATCGCCGTTGGTGTACCCAAAACAATCGATAACGATGTCGGCGATAGCGAATTCAAACTAGTTGACCACACCCCCGGCTATGCCAGCACGGCCAAGTATTGGATGCACATGGTTCAATACGCCAACGAAGAAAACAACGGAAGCTGTCCTGCCGATCCGGTGCTCGTGATGCAAGCGATGGGGCGCAAGATCGGTTACATTCCCGCCGCGGCACGATTGGCCGATCCACAGCGCGAACTGCCTCTGCAAATTTACTTGGCAGAAAGCCCATGCAAGTTAGAACAGTTGGCCGACAACGTGAACGCGCAGCTTAAAAAGGATGGCCGCTGCATCGTGGTGATCAGCGAGGGCTTCGATGTCGGTGGCGTGGGCGAAGTGAAAGATTCGTTCGGCCATACAATGTTCAGTTCCAGCCAGATGACGGTGGCCCAAGTTGTCGTAAATTATTTAAATAAGGTCGGTCTGGCCGCCAAAGGTGCTGCCCGCGGCAACGTGCCCGGCACCGATCAACGGCACGCGATGGCCTATGCCTCAACGGTTGATCTCGAAGAAGCCTACCGCAGCGGGCAAATGTCGGCGCTGCTCGCAGCCCGCGGCGAAGGCGGTTTCATGTCAACGATTCTCCGCGAACCAGGGCCAATCTACTCGGCCAAATACGACAAAGTACCACTCGAAAAAGTCGCTGCCGCCGATCGGTCATTCCCTGCGAAATGGATCGCCGCCAACGGCTACGACGTGACTGATGATTTCGTCCGTTACGCCAAACCGCTGATCGGCGAAGATATGGTCACGTTGCCGATGATTGACGGCCGCCAGCGGATGACAAAGTTCAAACCAATTTACGCCACCCAAAAACTTCCGAAGTATGTCCCTCAGGGAGACCGTAAGAAGTAATCATTGACTTTCTGACCCTCGCTCACTCATTCCCAAAATGTTCGATTTTAAACCTCAACACGAATTTCTCGTCGGCATCGACAGCGATGGCTGTGCGTTCGACACGATGGAACTGAAGCACAAAGAATGCTTTATTCCAGCAATCATTAACCACTACGGTCTGCAAGGTGTAAGCAAGTATGCCCGTGAGGCAGCGGAGTTTGTGAATTTGTATTCCAAAAGCCGTGGCATTAATCGATTTCCCGCGCTCATCGAAGCACTGGAGTGGTTGCAAAAACGGCCGGAAGTGCAAGCCCGCGGCGTAAAGATCACGATGCCGCAAGGGCTGATCGAATGGATCAAAGTGGAAACCAAGCTCGGCAACCCCGCCCTGCAAAAAGCGGTCGATGCCGGTGGCCACGAAGATCTAAAGCACGCCCTCATGTGGAGTAAAGATGTCAACGAAGCGGTCGAAAAAATAGTCCGCTGGGTGCCACCATTTCCGTATTTGCGAGAAAGCCTCGAAAAGCTCAAACCAAAGGCAGATTTGCTCGTGATCTCCGCTACGCCGAACGAAGCACTCCAGCGTGAATGGGATGAGCACGACTTGACGAAATATGTTGCTGCCATCTGCGGCCAGGAAGTTGGCACGAAAAAAGAAACGCTGGCTGTGGCGAAAAAGTACAAGCCGAATCACGTACTCATGATCGGCGATGCCCCGGGCGATTACAAAGCCGCCCAGTCAAACAACACGTTGTTTTACCCGATCAATCCCGGCGCCGAGGAGGTTAGTTGGAAGCGTTTCCACGACGAAGGGATCGATCGCTTCTTGACCGGTACGTTCGCAGGCGATTACCAACAGAAATTGCTCGCCGAATTCGATTCGTATCTGCCAGAGCGCCCGCCGTGGGAGCGAAAGTAATTGTCAACCAAGGCCGAACCTTCGCCGAAAGACGAAGCCTAAAGCACGAAATTTGCAGTAGACTTAAATTTATAAAAGCCAATTTTTTCATGGTTTGGTTGCTTTGTTTCGTAATTATGCCGCGATGGGCTCCGTGATCTCTGAGATCAATTCGTGATGGTGCATTAATTCAATCACACCGCTGTCGTACTCCACGAGCGCTGTGCAGCTTTCCACCCAATCGCCGCAGTTGTAGTAGGCCAGTTCCTTGAGCGGTTTGATTGCTGGTGTGTGAATGTGCCCGCAGACCACCCCTTCACATTGATGTTTGCGGGTGTGCAGTGCCATCATCTCTTCAAAGCTATTCACATAGTTCACGGCGCGCTTAATGTTTTGCTTCATATACAAACTGTAGGATTTATATTTCAGTCCTAGCTTGCGGCGAACCCAATTGACGCAGGTGTTCAAAAGCAGCAGTACGGAGTAAGCACGATCTCCTAGGATCGATAACCACCGCATGTTGATCGAAACATTATCAAAAATATCTCCGTGAATGACGAGCAAGCGCCGGCCATCCGCTGTTTCGTGGACGAACTCGTCGGCAATCTCGATATGTCCTGTGAGGGCCGTTTGGAACTCATCCATATAGTTGCGCAAAAATTCGTCGTGATTGCCGGCAACGTAACGCACGATCGTGCCCCGCTTCACCATGCCAAAAATACGGCGAATGAGCAGAGTATAAGTGTCGTTCCAGTGAAATCCGTTTTGCATTTTCCAGCCATCAATAATATCGCCGACGAGATACAAATAGTCACACGTGTGCGATTTTAAGAACGACAACAATAAATCTGCTTGGCTGTGCCGGCAGCCTAAATGCACGTCGGAAACAAAAATGCTTCGCACCCTAGTTCGCAAAGTTTCATCCATGACCGATTCCTGTTAATTCGAGGACTTGATCCACCCCGTTAATTGGTTGCCTTCCGTTGAGTGGTTGCCGCAAGAAGGTTCGCAGGCGCTGCCTCGTCAGGCTTTCAACCGGGCAAAAATCTCCGATGCCTTCTTTGCGAACGTAGCGGGCGTTGATTTCTTGCTCGTGCTGATTGGGAAAAGGGACAACGAGCAGCGGCTTCCCAAAATAGCGTGCTTCGCCAATTAGTTGCTGTCCCGCCATGCAAAACACGGCGCGACACGACGCCAAATCGTCCGCAAATTGCTCGGCGCTCGGCGGTTTGTATTCGATATTGGCCGCTGGCGGTCCTTCACAGCCATACACAACAAATCGTTCGGGCAGCGACGTAGCCGTGCGGATCATCCGTCGCCCGACGGCTCCGCGCCCGTAAACCAAGATATGGTTCTCCTCCGTCGGTTGTCGTCGCGCTAGGCATTGTCGCAGCAGAACGTTCACATGGCGATATTTGGCTGGCAGTGATGAAACACCGATACGATGCACAAACTAGGTGATTTGATCCACCGCCGAATGAATGCCCCTGCCGCGCGACTATACAGTTGTAAATAAAGCGGAAAATCTGTTTCCAGCGGCTGGCAGAACTTGTGCTGATTATCGAGGCTGACGCACGGAACTTTTAACGATGCTGCGACAATCGCTGTCAGCGGTTCGAAGTCAGTCACAAACAAATCAGGACGTTCCACCAGTGCCAATTGACGGATGAAATCGATTGATTGATGTCGGCGCTTCCAATAACGATAAAAGTCGACGACCGTCCCCATCCTATCGACGCCACCGTGAGGGGATTCACGGAACCGTAGGCCGGCAATCCGCTGCAACAAGAAGCCCGATTCGGTAAGGAGCCGAAATCCGTCATCGAAGGTAAAGATGGTGACGTGATGTCCCAAGGCCGCCAGTCGCTCGATCAAGGCAATCGAGCGTCCGGCGTGTCCCATTCCTTCGCCGCAGATGCCGTAGAAAATCTTCACAGCAAAATCTGTCGCCGTGTATGAAACCGAAACTACCAAAGCAATTTTAAGCTCTCGAACCTAACTCAGGCTGTTCCCTTGGAAGCGTAATCGACGCGATTATTTCAAGAGAATGCCAGTTTTCGCTGAATTTTGCCTGCTAATTAAAATCTCACAAATTAACGGCACATTTCCAGGCCAAGTTGGGGCTTGTCGTCGGCGAGTAACAGAATTCTAATAAATCGTTTTCGCCAAATTCGATTTCCATCCATACCATAACTACTAAAAATGAATTGTGATTTTGGTCTCGTTGGCCTTGCCGTCATGGGCGAAAATCTCGCCTTGAACATCGAAAGCCGCGGCTATCGCATGGCCGTGTTTAATCGCACCACGAGTGTCGTGGACGATTTCATCAAAGGCCGCGCCGCCGGTAAAAAATTTGTCGGCTGCCATTCACTAGAAGAATTAGTGAAAAGCCTGAGCAAGCCGCGCAAAGTAATGCTGATGGTGAAGGCTGGTCCGGCAGTCGATGCACTGATCGATCAATTGCTGCCAATGCTCGAGCCTGGTGATGTGATTATTGATGGCGGCAATACGCACTTTGCCGATACCGAACGCCGCACGCAATATGTCGAATCCAAAGGTCTGCTCTTCGTGGGCAGCGGTGTCTCGGGTGGCGAAGAAGGTGCGCTCAAAGGCCCTAGCATGATGCCCGGCGGTAGCGAAAAAGCCTGGCCCATCATCAAGCCGATCTTTCAGGCCATCGCTGCGAAAGTTGGCCCGAAAAATGACATTCCTTGCTGCGAATGGGTTGGTCCGCGCGGTGCCGGCCATTATGTAAAAATGGTTCATAACGGCATCGAGTACGGCGATATGCAATTGATTTGCGAAGCGTACAACATGCTCAAAGGCGGGCTCGGCCTATCGAATGCAGAACTGTACGATGTCTTTGCCGAGTGGAATCGCGGCGAACTGGACAGCTATTTGATCGAAATCACTCGCGATATCTTCAGTGTGAAAGACCCGGACACAGCCAAAGATTTGGTCGATCTCATTCTGGATACCGCCGGCGCAAAAGGCACCGGCAAATGGATGAGCCAGTTGGCGCTCGATCTTGGTGTCCCCAGCACGCTCGTGACCGAAGCGGTGTACGCGCGCTGCTTGTCGGCCCTTAAAGAGCAACGCGTTCGAGCCAGCAAAGTGCTAAAAGGCCCAACCGGCAAATACACGGGCGATAAAAAGCAATTTATCGAAGCCGTCCGACAAGCACTCTACGCTTCCAAAATTTGCAGCTACGCTCAAGGCTACGTGCAATTACAAGCGGCCGCAAAAGAACACAACTGGCCGCTCGATTATGGCAACATCGCATTGCTCTGGCGCGGCGGTTGCATCATCCGAGCTCAATTTTTAGATCGCATCAAGGAAGCATTCGATGCGGATAAAAACTTAGAAAATCTATTGCTCGCACCCTATTTCCAGCAAGCCATCGAAAAAGCGCAAGCCTCGTGGCGACATGTGGTTGTCACGGCCATCGAATTGGGCATTTGGGTTCCAGCCTTCATGACCGCGCTTTCCTATTACGACGGCATCCGCCAAGAACGTCTGCCGGCAAATTTGTTGCAGGCCCAACGCGATTATTTCGGCGCTCACACCTACAACCGCACCGACAAACAAGGCACGTTCCATACCGAATGGTTGGAACTGCGTAAAAAACCAAGCTAAGCTCTTCTCTCTCCGCTTCCGTCTGCGGTTCAAAATAAGCCATAAATTATGTCGAACACCTTCATCGAAAAACTTTTCAGCCTTTCAGGCCAAACTGCAGTTGTCATCGGTGGCACCGGCGTGCTTGGCGGTGCGCTTGCCGAGGGAATTGCGCAGGCCGGCGCAACGATTATCATTGCCGGGCGTGGTGAAGAACGTGGGAAGGAGCGGGTCGAGGCAATAAAAAAACTCGGCGGTACAGCACACTTCTTGCCGGTTGATGTCACCAGCCGTAAATCGATCGAAGATCTGTTGGCTGCGGCGATCAAGCAATGTGGACGGGCCGATCTGCTGGTGAATTGCGCCGGCACGAATGTCGGTTCGTCTTACTTGGAAGCGAAAGACGAAGACTGGGAGCGTGTTTTTCAGACGAATGTCACCAGCACTCACTGGGCTTGTCAAATTTTCGGCAAGCACATGATCGATGCCGGCGGCGGCTCGATTTTGAATATCGGCAGCGTCACCGCTCATTTGCCATTGTCACGAGTATTTGCCTACGCGGCGTCGAAAGCGGCGGTGGTAAATCTCACGCAAAATGTCGCTCGCGAATTCGCCCCGCACAAGGTGCGAGTCAACTCACTATGCCCGGGTTTCTTTCCCGCCGAGCAAAATCGAAAGATTCTTGATCCTGAGCGCGTCAACAATATTATGCAGCAAACGCCGGTGCACCGTTTTGGCGAGCCACACGAACTTGTCGGTGCTGCAATTTTACTTCTTTCACGCACTGCCGGCAGCTACATCACCGGTGCCACGTATTATGTGGATGGCGGTTTCACCGCGATGCGGTTTTAAAAGGTGTGTTAGAATGTCTGATTCTAATTTGGACCTTCACACATTCAGAAACTAGACGATTTAATCGTCTAAAACTCAAACGTTGCATAAAGCAATAGATTCAATCCGATGCGCTCGGCATCATCTCGCGTATAGCCTTCGCATTCGAGCGAGTCGTGTTTTTCCAAGGCACAGCTTAAGTCATAAGGCGAGAATAGCACGGCGTACCGGTCGCCGATTTTTAAACCTTCAATTTCCGGAGTTCCCTTGCGCTGTCTGGCTTGCAGTGGTCCGTCGCCGGTGCGGCGCTGCGGCTCACGACGGGTTACTTGCGAGAGATCGTAACCTCCAAATTTCGTCGTAAACATTTCGTGGTTGCTCGGAATAGTTTCAAGCTTCAGTCCTTCATCCGCAAACAGAGCATTGATTTCGCGACGGAAAGCTTCCGCAAATTCTTTGTTGGCGCAGATGGAATCGGCAATCAGGGTGCCGCGTTCTAGATATTTCTTTAACTGTTTTCGTTCGGCATCGTTTAACTTAAAGTTATGCCGGCCGTGCATGAAGACGACGTCATAGTTGAAAAGCTGTGGGTCGGAAATAGCCACGAGCCGTTGTTGAGTGTTAAATCGGGCTTTCAATTCTCGCGAAGCGGCACGCAAAAGTGCCGGCAGTGCCCCTGGTGCGGCATCGCATCCACCCGCGTGACGCAGCTTGGCAATTTGTCGTTTTCCACGATCCAGCGGATCTTCATCTCCTTTTTTGGAATCGGGCAGCTCAAAGTTTTCATCTTTACTTTTCAACTCCCGATTCGTCGCATAAGCGAGCACGTTGATGCCTGTCGACATCGCTGCCTGCAACTGATTTTTAAGTCCTCCGTCCAACTTAAGATTGCGGCCACCGTTCACCTCCCAGTAACAAGATAAACTGTGCGGCAAATCGTCGGGTTCGGCAGGTGCAGCATAGACCACACAAGTGCGACAACCGTAGTCGATGTTCCACAAATTCGCACGTAAGTTCGGCCGCACTGGCTCTTCGGCGTACCAAAGTGGATTTTCTGCAAGCACGGGCTTTAGGCGATATTCCGGTTCCTCGAACACCCGTTCCATAAGCGCCCGAAATCCTTCGTCGAATCCCGCGCTATCCGGACAACAGGCATCAGCAAAAATAAATCCACCGCGATCGATGAATTCGCGCAGCTTTTTTGCCTGATTAAGCAGTGTCGGCGCTTGCTGTCCACTGATGTAAAGCACCGGTGCTTGCAACAAATCATCGACCGAAGCTTCGTTTACGTCGACCACCTGCCACGAGAGCCCGAGCGGAAATTCTTTCTTCCAGCGGTTTTCGACATACGCCGTCAAGTTGGCGATATCGCTACGATGATGATTCCAGTCTTCGCCAGGTCCGAATTTTGCTTTCGAGACCAGCACCGGCCGGCGTCCTTTGGCCAAAAATAGCAGCGCGAAACTTGTGCCGATCGCTTCATGCGACTCAGTAGGATTATCACCTTTCCAATAACCGGAAAGACTATCTTGCCGAGCAACCAGCATTTCTGCTCCCATGCGATACCAATCGTAGCGGCGAAAATCGCGCGAGTAAAAAAACCGCTGCGATGTCATGCGCCCCACGCGTTCGACGCAATACATGTAATACATCAACCAGCCATGGGGGCTGCCAGGATTCGCATGGACCGAAAAATTGTTGCCCAGCCAAGTCAACCCATTTTCGATGGCGCGAGCTGCATCCTCTTGTTGTTGATTGCCGCAACACTTAAGCGTGTTGCCATTGGCAGAAATTTGAGCATCGCCAGAATTCAACCTTCCTGAGCAAATGACAAGCGAAGCAATCCCAGCGCACGTCATGCTGCCCAGCCCCGGAGCTTCACCGCGAAATCGGTAGTAACCCCACGAGCCGTCGGGATTTTGTCCTTTTAGCCAATATTTTTGGGCCAGCGTCCACGTACGATTAGATACAGCAACGCCCGCTCGTTCTGCCTCATAAAGCGCCAGCATTGCGTATTGTGAATTGGAAGGATCGCAAACGTCGTACCGCGAACCATACGACCATCCCCCGTCGTCTTTTCCGCCATTTTGTTTTTGCGAGGCTTCCAGCCAAGCCGCATTGCGGCGAATCTTGATGTGGTCTTTCGCAGGATCGGCCATGCAAAGCACCATGGTTTGCAAAGCCACAACGTAAGTTTTTTCAGACTCAAGGGTTCGCACTTGAGTCAGCGCACGCTTCAATTGCTCGTCTTCCAGTGGCACTCCGGCAGTCAACAGCGATAGCGTACATAAGCAGGTTGTGCCGCCCGAGTAGCCGATATAGTCTGTCCAAGTTCCGTCTTGGCTTTGACTATGTTTTAGATAGGTAACGCCGTCTTCGATTGCTTTCCGCACTTGCTCCGCGGTAATTTCCGCCCGAGCGGCCGGTAGAAAACCTAGCCGCAGAATCACCACAATCGCTAATACCAGCCGCCGGAGA
>CAZIGP010000009.1:0-1110 GCA_964538425.1 uncultured Pirellulales bacterium
AATCTGCAATGTTTTCTTCTTATCGCACCAAGTTCTGTAGAAAATTGCATGCAGACATTGTGCTGGCTTTGTCATGTATGAATTTAGAGTGGCAGCAATTTTCAACCATTGCTGACGGCTTCTCGCGGGTAAGGAGGCAGAGTTCCTCCATCAAACTTGCGACAAGAATATCTTTCCACGTGGCGAAAGCCGGTAGCCGGGATTGAGGCTTTCGGTTAGGCCTAAGTTTTTCAATTTGCGAACGTTCAATTTGAGCCATTCTTTTTCGAAGCCAGATTTCGCCGCCAATTGTGCGGCGCTCATTTCAGGATGCTTGGAGATCAACCGCAACACTCGAGCGGTCCACGGCCCGCTGGAGGAGTTTGTGTCGAATCGCTGTAGTTTTGCTTTTAGCGTTGTCAGATCTGCTGCAGAAAGTGAGTGATTGTTTCGCAATGATATACGAGGATCGGGCCCGGCAAACTTGAAGCGAATGCGGTAAAGTTGCTTCGCGCGCTGTTTTGCCAGATCGGCAAGTAATGATTCGAGTGAATCGAATCCGGCTTTTTTGGCGTCCGACACATTCACTTGCGCGATTTGAATTGGTTCAATCGCGCGAATTTGCAGTTGTCCGATTGGGGTCAAGAGCGTTCCACCCGCTTTCACCGATGGGCGTTGCCATTTGCGGAGTGCGAGGGTGATTTTACCCGCTTGAATTCCGGCGAGAAATTTTTGTTTGAACAGCAATGGCAGTACCTTGGTAAAGGCAAAATCCTGTGAGGTTCATCCACCCCTTTCCTAACGTCAGGGCGTGCCACTTCAAATTGGCGTGCGACACGAAGAGTTATTTATCATCGATCGGGGTGGCTCCGGGCGGGGGTGTGCCACCACCGGCTTTGACGTATTGGGTTCGGCCGGCGGCGTACTCGGTTTTATCAGGCAGGTCGTCGGTGGTTATTTCGCTGCGCTGTGATGCCTCGAGCAGCGATGCTTCGAAGAGTTTTGTCAGATAAGTGCGACACCAACCGCAGCCTGTTCCCGCGCCGAAGCATTCGCTCATTTGACTTGCACGACGAGGTTTTTCCACGCGGAGAAAGTTTATCACCTTGCGTTTGGTGACGTGGAAGCAGA
>CAZIGP010000009.1:1120-15886 GCA_964538425.1 uncultured Pirellulales bacterium
AGAGCTTTTGCAGGAAGGGACGGCACCAGCCGCAACCGGTGCCCGCGCCGTGACAGTCGGCGAGCTGACCCACTCGCTGGGGTCGCTCGATCCGCAGATAGTTGACCACCTTCCGCAGACTGACGTGGAAGCAGAGGCAGAGTTCGTCGTCAAGGTTCATGGCAAATACAAACGAATCGTAGTTGATGAGGGCATGAACGGGTGAGCGGGTGAAGAGGTGAACGGGTGAGAAAAAATGGCATCAAAATTCAGTTGCTAATCCGTTTATGCTCCTGTCGCCAGGCGCAAGGCAATTCTACAGGCGTGGTGAAACGCGGCGATGTCGAGGCGTTCGGAAACCATGTGCGGGTTCATTTGGCCGCAGCCCATGGTGACCGTTGGGATGCCGTGGACGAACATCCAATTGGCGTCGAGGCCGCCGTTGGAGATGGCTCGTAGTGGCGACAGGCCGAGGGTTTGCATGGCGGCTTCGGCAGCGGCGACGCAAGGTTCGCCGTCGGCAAGGCGAAACGATTCGTAATCGAGCCGGCCATCGATCGTGATTTTGCCACGTTTGCCTTGGGCACTGCGCACCTGTTTGGCGGCATCATGAAATGCTTTTTCGATCTGTCGAATGATTTGCTGACGAAATTTGGGGTCGTGGCTGCGGGCCTCGACTTTGAGTTGCACGCGGTCGGTGACGACGTTGGTTGCTCCGCCGCCGTGAATGAAGCCGATGTTGCTGGTACCGGTGCGGCGACCTTTGATGATTTTTCCATGCCAGCCATCGGCGTGTAATTTACTGATGGCTAGCGCGGCGATGGTGATGGCGCTGACTCCATTTTCTGGAGCGACTCCGGCATGGCTGGCCAAGCCTTCGATATCGATTTGCATTCGGTATCCGCCGGTTGCACCAATAGTTGCTTTGTGTGCGGGGCCGCCGTCCCAGTTGAATGCCAGCTTGGGGTTGCCGAGCATTTTTACATCGGCATGGCGTGCGCCGTGCAAGCCAACTTCTTCCTGAATCGGCCAGAAAAAAGTAAGTGGTGGATGGGGAAGATTGTTTCGCAAGATGGCCAGCGCGGCCGAGAGAATGGTGGTGGCTCCGGCGCGGTCGTCGGCGCCGAGGCCGGTATTGGGATCGGAAGAGCGGACGTAGTCGCCGTCGACGATGGGTTTGCTGCCGACGCATACCGGGACGGTATCCATGTGGGCCATCAGCAGCCGTCGCGGCGCTTTGAGCGTGCCGGCGAGTTTGAAAATTAGGTTGCCCACTTCGCCGGGGGAAGGTGTTCGCTTATGGGCGGTGTCTAAGGTGATGGCAGATTCTGGAGCGCCGGCTTTTCGCAACTGATCCATGATGAACGAGGCTACGAGGCCTTCGCGGCCACTGACGCCGGGCAGGGCCGTCATTTGGATAAAGATGTGGAGAGCTTCATCAAGATCGGGTTCAAATGCGGCGGGTTGTGACGAATGTTGCGGCGGCTGGTTGGAGGATGTTTTTTTGACCGGCTTGCGCGGCTGGGTTGATTTGTTGCGGGTGGGAGATTTTGTGGCCATGATGACGTAAAATGGAAGCTGATTCGTGTTGTTGGTGCTTTGATGTTATCCTACTAAATCACTGTCAAAGTGTAACATCTAGGTGGCGGAATTCGTAGGAATTTCGGGTCGCTTAGGGGTAACCTTGTCGCTGCGGAATTCTGGCGAATTCCGTTATGATTTCAATCTTATGCAGCATTTGCTTGAACCTGCCGTGTTTGCGACGCTTTCCGACTGGCTTGGCCAGCGCGGGGTGCCGACCTATCGCGCCGGGCAGGTGCGGCAATGGTTATTTGGCACGCGGGCTGAGTCGTTTGACGACATGACGAATTTGCCGAAAGAGTTGCGTGGGCAACTTGCGGGGGACTTTCAACTTTGGACAACGACGGTCGATCGGCATCACCGGGCCGCTGATGGCACTGAAAAATTGTTGTTGCGATTGGTCGATGGGCATCATATTGAATGCGTGCTATTGCGCGACGGTTCGCGGCGAACGATTTGCATCAGTTCGCAAGTTGGCTGTGCGATGGGCTGCGTTTTTTGTGCCAGCGGATTGGACGGCGTGATTCGCAATTTGACGTCGGGGGAAATTGTCGAGCAGATGTTGCGGCTGGCGCGGCTGCTGCCGGGTGACGAACGGCTGAGTCACATTGTGGTGATGGGGATGGGGGAGCCATTGGCGAACCTTGATCGGTTGTTACCAGCTTTAGGTGAAGCGACCGATTCGACGGGACTGGGGATTAGTCATCGGCGGATCACGATTTCGACCGTCGGCCTGCCGCCAGCAGTGCATCGGCTGGCAGAACTGGATGCACGATTTCAACTGGCCGTGTCGTTGCACGCACCCGACGATGAATTACGAAACAAGCTTGTGCCGGTGAATAAGAACATCGGCCTCGATGCGATTCTGGAAGCGGCCGATCGTTATTTTGAAGTTTCGGGGCGGCGGTTGACGTTTGAGTATGTGCTGCTTGGCGAGTTGAACGATCAAGCCGAACACGCGCATAAACTGGCCAAGCTATTGCGCGGGCGCTTAGCACTGATCAACGTCATTCCTTACAACCCTGTGGCGGGCTTGCCTTATCGAACGCCCACCAAAAAAGCCCAACAACGATTTGTGCAAATTTTGGAAGAAGGCGGTTTGAACGTGCACATTCGCGAGCGGAAGGGGGATGAAATCAACGCTGCTTGCGGACAGTTGCGGCGCTCGACGCCACCGACGGCGCAGGTGGTGGAGTTGCAAGTGTAGTTGCCACGGGATAAACGGTGTTCAAGGTGGCAGGCGGTTTTGTGATTTGGTCCTGCTCGACTTGCGGGACTTACTGAGGGCGTTTCATGTTTTTCGATCGCCGAGCTAAAACGAAACCGTTGGCTGAGTTTTTACGGCGGCTGGGAATGTCGTTGGAATCGGGCATCGATATTCGCAAGGCGCTCGCGAGCGAAGTGAATCGTGCAGCGCCGTCGATGCGCGACGAAGTCGAGTCGATTCAGGTTGATGTGGCAGCAGGGCAATCGCTCACGCAAGCATTTAGCCACTGCGGCGATTTTTTTCCGCCGCTTGTACGAGAACTGATTGACGTCGGCGAACAAACGGGGCAATTGCCCGAGGTGCTCAAGCAGCTTCACAAGCATTACGAGATGCGAATGGAGCTGCGCCGGATGTTTATCAGCGGCATTACCTGGCCGATGATGCAATTAGGGATTGCGCTGTTTGTGTTTGGTTTTTTGATTTGGGTCGCCGGTTTTATTGAAAGTGTAACCGGGAGTAAAACCGACCTTTTGGGGCTTGGTTTGACAGGAACTCGCGGCCTCGTCATCTATTTATTCTTTCTTGCGGCCGTGGCGGTTGGTGGTTGGTGTTTTTACCGAGCGATTGTTCTGGGCAAGCTTTGGGTTGCGCCGATTCAGCGAGCTATTTTAAAAGTGCCGATGCTTGGAGGCGCGATGCGGACGCTGGCGATTGCGCGATTTGCTTGGACGTTGCAACTTGCCACAGCAACGGCTTTGGATGTGAAACGATCGCTGCGGTTAGCGCTGAATAGCACGCATCATGTTGAATTCACGAGCCAGGTTGCTGAAGTTGAAGCCGCGATTCAACGTGGTCGAGAAATTCATGAAACGCTTGCCGACACCGGAGCGTTTCCGATCGAATTTATTCATGCCGTGCAGGTCGGTGAAGAGAGCGGCCGACTGACTGAAAGTTTGGAGATATTGGCTCGGCAGTATCAAGAGGAATCACGACGTTCGCTGTCCATTCTGACTCAATTTGCGGGCTACGCTGTTTGGGCAGCCGTAGCACTAGTGATTATTTTGATCATTTTTCGGCTATTTGGTAGATACCTGGGAACGATGCACGAGCTATCGAGATAATTAAGTAGAACGTCTCTACATTCAAAGCATAAAAACCTCTTTACGGATTGCTTTCAGCTAGCTAGGTTGATTGGCCAGTGCTCGGCGTCGGGGAGTAAATGCCGATTTTGTTGATGGCAGCCGTTCAAGCCGTTCAGCGTGCAGTTGGCAACGCAGAATTGCTTGGCGTAGAGTCGTCTTGTCGTTGGTCGGCAAGGTAAATTAAAACTACTTTCGGTCGCGGATGCATCCTGCCGGTGTATGTTTGCCGTTGTATTTTAAATCTACTTATCTGTACGAATGGATTCGATTGTTCCGGGGTTAACCACATGAAAAAAATCGAGGCGATTGTTCGTCACTTTAAATTAGAAGATGTTAAAAACGCTTTGGCCGAGCAAGGCATTGTCGGCATGACCGTTGTCGAAGTTCGGGGCTTTGGCCGGCAGAAAGGCCACGTGGAAATGTACCGTGGCACAGAATACGCTGTGGATTTTGTTCCGAAAGTGAAGATGGAAATTGTGGTGCCCGACGACAAATTGCAGATCGCCATTGGAACCATTATGCGAGTTGCCCAAACCGGGCAAATTGGCGATGGGAAAATTTTCGTTTCGGATTTGCTCAACACAATTCGAATTCGGACTGGTGAGACGGGGGATGATGCGGTGTAACAAGTGCGGAATGCGGAGTGTGGAGTGGGGAATGACCAATACAAGCCGGTGGAAAAGTCCTACCGGAAATTTTTTTGTGTTACCAATTCTATATTTTTCACGGCGATTATTATCTGCCGATTATTTGTAATCCGATCATTCCCCATTCGACACTCCACATTCCACATTTCTGCCAATGTCTGCCGGACTTAATCTTCGTGCTTCGGTCTTTGCCGCTCGCGACGTGCTGAATGTCAAGCGAGCGGAACTTTACGAGCGGCATGAAGCCGGCTCGCCGGGCATTCAAGTTAGCACCCGGTTGACTGATTTACTCGACCGTGTGGTGCTTGATCTTTATCAGGCAAATTTGGCCGATCTTTTCTCGGCCGCTGAAGCTGAATTGGTTCAGAATCAAATTGCACTGGTTGCACTTGGAGGGCAAGCTCGACGTGAAGTGGCACCGTTTTCGGACGCCGACGTGATGGTGATTCACACGGCGGAATGTGAAGCGCAAGTTGAAGAATTGCGCCGTCGCTTGCGGCAAGATTTGTCGGACGTGCGATTGAGCCCGGGACAGAATTGGTGGACCATTCAGCAAGCTTGCAAAGAAGGTTTGAAAGACGCCACGGTGCTGACGTCATTGATTGAATCGCGCTTGCTTGCCGGCAGTAAGGCGCTTTTTGAGCGATTTCAGGGCAAGTTTCAGGCGGCCACTAAACGGCATTGGCGGCGCTTGGTGGGCATGATCGAACAGGCGCGCAGCGAGCAGCGGGCTCAATTCGGCGAAACGGTTTTTCTGCTTGAACCCAACGTGAAAGAATCGCCGGGTGGCTTGCGAGACATGCAATTGCTGCGCTGGGTGGGTTTTGTACGCTACGGTCAAACTTCGCCCGAAAGTTTACACTTGCTCGGAGTCTTGTCGAAAGAAGACCAAATTTCTTTGCGTCATGCCACGGAATTCTTTTTGCGAGTGCGAAACGAGTTGCACTTCCACGCGAATCAAGCTCATGATGTTCTCGATCGTGGTGAGCAGGTGCGCATGGCTGGAGCTTTTGGGTATCAAGGGGTGGAAGGGATTTTACCGGTCGAGCAATTCATGCGCGATTATTTTCGCCATAGCCATGCCGTGCGGCAAATTGTCGCTCGATTTGTCGAAGGGGCCGATCCTTGGAAGAAACTTGGCGAAGTGCTGTCTCCTATTTTTGGTCATCAGGTGGAAGGTGATTTTCGAGTTGGGCCAACTCGGATTAGCGCTACTCGACATGGGCTGAAGAA
Organism: uncultured Pirellulales bacterium; assembly: GCA_964538425.1. Lineage (GTDB taxonomy): Bacteria > Planctomycetota > Planctomycetia > Pirellulales > JADZDJ01 > JADZDJ01. Next base: position 6,910 of record CAZIGP010000009.1, read on the forward strand.
AATTCAAGGTGATTTGACCGAAATTCTTCGCCTGGCTGATTTAGCCAATCTTTACAATAAGCGGATTGCCCATAGCACGTGGGAAGCCGTTTACCGTGCAGCGCCGCTGCTTCCCGACGTGATTACGCGTCAGGCATCGGACCGATTTTTGTCGTTGTTGTCTCAGCCCGCGCGTTTGGGAGAATTGCTTCGTAGCTTGCATGAATTGGGAGCGCTGGAGAAGTTGATTCCAGGCTTTACACATGCTCGCTGCTTGTTGCAGTTTAACGAATATCATAAGTACACGGTTGACGAACATTGCTTACGCGCGGTGGAAGCGGCCACATCGTTTCTTGATGAGCCGAATCATTGTGGATCGGTCTATCGTTCGATCAAGCAAAAACGCACGCTACATTTAGCGCTGTTGATTCACGACTTGGGGAAAGGATTTGTCGAAGATCATAGCGAAGTGGGTCTGCGAATTGCCGAAGAAACTGCCAATCGACTGCGCCTGCAGACGCGCGAGACCGAAACATTAAAATTTCTTGTTCACAAGCATCTGATGATGTCGCACCTGGCTTTTCGGCGCGACACGAGCGATGATCAACTCATCATTCGGTTTGCGGTGGAAGTGGGTTCGGCCGAAGTGCTGCAAATGCTGTTTGTGCTAACTTGTGCCGACTTGGCGGCAGTTGGGCCGGGTGTGCTGAATTCCTGGAAGGGGGAAGTCTTAAGCGAATTGTACTTACGTACGCTGCGGCATTTATCGGGCGATTCGCCGTCGCTCGTGGCAGATGAACGACGTGCCGCCGTGCGATCTGCGTTGTCGGCGGAAGCTCAAGGAGATTGGTTCGGACAGCAAATTGATTTACTGCCGTCTTCTTACCTGATTAATACGGCGCCGGAGCAGATTGCCGATGAATTGCGCCGGTTGTGTACGCTGGCGACTGGCGAAGTTCGCGTTTGGCATCGGTATTTGCCGGAAACCAAGACGATTGAATACACGGTTGGTACTTACGAATCGATCGCGCCGGGCGTGTTTCATAAATTGACGGGAGCATTAAGTGGTCAAGGCTTGCAAATTCTGTCAGCCGACATCAACACGCTTGCCGACGGATTGATTCTTGACCGATTCCGGGTAGCAGACCCCGACTTTGCCGAAAAGCCTTCGACAGAGCGGCTCGATGAAATCGATCGGCATTTGATTGAATCGCTGACTACCAATCGGCCGCCGGCTTTTCGTCGCATTTGGCAAATGAATAATCGCCGAGCAAGCGAAGTGCTTCAAGTTTTGCCGACGCGCGTGCGATTGGATAACAGCACGTCGGATCGCTACACGATCGTCGATGTTTTTGCTTCCGACTGCATGGGTTTGCTGTATACGATTTCGCGCACACTGTTTGAGCTGGATTTGTCTGTCTCGTTAGCAAAAATCGGCACGTACTTAGACCAAGTCGTCGACGTATTTTACGTGACCGATGCACGTGGCAATAAAATTGATGACGAAGAACAACTAGAAAAAATTCGTGCCCGGCTTCTCGAAGCGATCGAGACGTTGGAAAATGGTGTGGCGCCGCCAAGCTTAACGCCTAGTTGATTTCTAGCGAATTTCTAGAGCAATTAGCGGGCTTGTTCTCGCTACGTGGTTCGAAGGCAAGGCCATATCAATTCTGCAATATTCGCTTCAATAGCACTTGATTTACTCGACCGCGAAAGCGTTCTTGGCCATCGATTGCCACCACAGGCACGCATTCGTTGTATCGCTCGCGAAGAATTGGATCGTCATCGATATCAATCTCTTCGATTTTTAAACCGTGAGATTGCAGCACTGCCTTGGCTTCATCGCACAAGCAGCATTTTTTGCGGGTGTATAAAATAATGTGGGGCATCATGATTACCAAAATGATTTTGTTTATTTCATCCTAACCGGGCGCGTTCTTGAAGGGAGGGTGTGCGCTGGCTTTCCATCGTGGTTGATTGACACTCGCTGGCGAGTCGGATTTATCGCGGAAGAAAAGTAAAAACTGATGCACCTTTGCCATATCCTACTGGCTTTGGGAAAACCCGACGGATTGGATCTTTGGACTTGTTAGTTTCTGGTTAGCAGCGCCCCCAACTTGGGGAGAAAAAGCCATACAATTCACCCTTTTTTGGAATTTATTTTTCAGTTCGCCTGTTTCTGTGGGGCAATTTGCTGGTAAGTTCCGCCGATCCTTGATATTCTGTTTTAAGTGCGTTTTGTGCTGCGGTGGTGTGGGATACCGCCGTAGTGGGGTGAAGTTCGTTGTCTCGCAATTGATCTCGCAAGCGTGGCGGGCCTCGTCATGGTCGCGCTGAGTACCGACAAATTTCTTGACTTGCTGCGACGCAGCGGTCTAGTTGAAAAAGACGCGCTCGAACAGGCAATGGCTAAAATCGAGCGTGAGGCAGGACGCTCTGTCGATGGCCAGGTCTTGGCCGATAAACTCGTCGAAGCCAGACTCATTACGACTTGGCATCGCGAGAAGCTGCTCGAAGGCAAATACAAAGGCTTCTTGCTGGTTGGCGGCAAATATAAGTTGCTAGGTCACATCGGCACAGGCGGTATGAGCACCGTCTATCTGGCCGAACATAGTAAGATGCAACGGCTTGTGGCCATGAAGCTGCTGCCGAAGAAACGGGTTAACGACTCGTCTTATTTAGCTCGGTTCTATCGCGAAGCCCAAGCGGCGGCGAAGCTGGATCACAAGAATATTGTTCGCGCCTACGATATCGACCATGAGGACGACAACCACTTCCTCGTGATGGAATACGTCGAAGGGCGCGATCTGCAAACGTACTCTAAAGAAGTAGGACAGCTCGATTACGACATTGCGGCCGACTTTATCCGCCAGGCTGCGGATGGCTTGGAGCATGCCCATCAGGCCGGTTTGATCCATCGCGATATCAAGCCTTCGAACTTGCTGGTCGATCAGCGCGGTGTGGTCAAAGTGCTCGATATGGGCTTAGCACGCTGGGAAGATGATAAAGCTGCGTCGCTCACCATTGCTCATGAAGAAAACGTATTAGGCACGGCAGATTACCTCGCCCCGGAGCAAGCCAAAGACAGCCACACGGTCGATAAACGGGCGGATATTTACAGCTTGGGCTGCACGCTCTATTTCTTGCTGACCGGTCATGCGCCATTTCCGGAAGGAACCTTGGCGCAGCGCATCTTGAAACATCAAACCGAGATGCCGAAGAGCATTTATGAAGATCGCCGCGATGCCCCGCAGGCGCTGGTCGATGTTTGTTTGCGGATGATGTCGAAAAATCGCGACGCTCGTTATCAATCTGCCGGTGAAGTGGCAGCGACATTGATGAAGTGGTTGCAATCACGCGGGAAAGACGTCAGTGGCGACAGCTCACTACGGAGCGACAAGCGAACGGTCGGCCCGCCGCCTCGTCGACCGCTGCAACCTCCACGCCGCAAAGATAAAACCGGCGCACCGGATGATACGGTGTCGAATCTCAATCAAGAGACGATCAAAGGTAAATCGAACTCGCCAGGTTCACTTCGCCCACCTGCCAAGCCTGCAGGTGATTCGCAGATTAAGATCGGCGGCAGCAGCGTACGAATTACCGGCAGCAGTATTGTTCGCCACGGCAGCAGTATCGTACGAGGGGGTGGAAGTAGCGTGCTGGGAGGCAAATCGGGCGCAACCAAGAGCTCGAGCAAATCGCTTCCGGTTGCCAAATCGCTACAACAAAAAGATGACGAACCCTTGAGTAGCTTGATTGAAGAAGCTGCACAGCAAGCCATCCATGACTTGGAAGCTGTTACTCGTGGTGGTAATGCGAACCGCAACAACCCAGCGCGCCCGAATCAAGGCGGCACACAAGGTAGTTATTCACCGAACTATCGCAATTCTTCTGATAGTGGTTTGCCGATGTGGATGTGGGTCGCGATAGGCGGGTTAATACTTGTCGGAGCAATCGGGTTTCTTGTTATTGCTTTTATTGGCAACTAATGGCTTCTTGTACTGAGAATTACATTCTCAATCGCGGATCCATCGCATCGCGCAAGCCGCTGCCGACCAGGTTAAAGACGGTGACGGTGATAAAAATGGCGGCCGAAGGAAATACGACAAGCCACCACATGGCGTAGTTGCCGCTGGCGATTTGTAGCAAGTAGCCCCAGCTAGGCGTTGGTGGGGAAAGCCCAACTCCCAAGAGGCTCAAGCCGGCTTCAACGACGATGGCGTTGGCAATTCCAAAGGGAATTGTCACCAGTGCCGGGGCAATCGCATTCGGCAAAATGTGCCGGAAGATAATGCGAGCATCACCAGCGCCCAACGATCGAGCCGAAAGTGTGTATTCCATCGCTCGCTGTTTCAGTACCTCGCCGCGAATTAGGCGGGCAATTGTCGGCCAGTTGGTAATGCCGATGACCAACATGATCACATAAATTTTAACGCCTTCGATTCCTGTGTTTTTTAATTGCTGCCCCACCAAGCCAACAATCGTCAGAATCAAAAAGAAAGAGGGAAATAGCAGTACGATTTCGATCAATCGCGAGATCACCATGTCGACGCGTCCGCCGAAATATCCCGCGAGCGCGCCCAAGACAACGCCGATGGTTACATAAATGCTGACGGCAATAATTCCCACGGTCAATGCAATTCGGCTGCCGTAAACTAGCTGCACCAGGACATCGCGGCCGCTGGTATCGGTGCCAAGAAGATGCACGAATCCGTCGTTTGCCTCCTTCCATTCTTCTTGGGGCTTGTGGTCCAGTGGCGGTAACCTGCGCGCTGCCAAATCGCTTTCTTGAGGACCGAAAGGAATCAAGACATAAGTGCCTTTGTATTTTTCGGGGTGTTCAAATTCGTCTTGAAGAAAATTGACTTGAGTGAATTTATTCGAGGGACACCATTTGGGATTCAAAAAAACAATACAGATCAGCGTCGTAAGCACCAAAAAGCCGACGACTGCGCCGATAACTCTGCGCCTTCCTGGTACACCCCGTTTTTTGGCGACAACGTTCCAAACTAAGGCACCGATTGCCCACGGGAAGAACCCTAGCAAACCCATATTAAAGGGATAGTCGACAATCGTGGCTGGATGGAACAGCGCATGAAACCACGGATAGACGGTCTTCTCTCCATCGTGAAACACCAGCGGTTGATTTGATCCGATTAGCGGCGCTGGCAAAGCGATCAAAAAGATGGCGATCAAAAGCCATAGCGCCGCAACTGCACGCCGGTTTTTGCGAAATTGCTTCCAAACAATATCCAAATAGGCATCGCTGTGACTCATTTGCCAGCACCTTGCCCTTCAAAGCTAATTCTTGGATCGGCGAAGATGTAGAGAAAATCGGCCAGCAAAATGCTTAACATGACCACGATTGCGTCGACATAAATCAACGCCATGAGCGTGGGATAATCTTTATATTCAATCGATTCCCAGCTCAACCGTCCCATGCCGGGAATGTTGAAGAGATATTCGATCAGAACGCTTCCTCCCAGCATCGCAGGTAAAAAGCTGGCAAACAGCGTGATGATTGGGATCAGCCCATTTCGAAACGCATGCTTCACAATGACTTTGAACCGGCTTAAACCTTTTGCCCGCGCGGTACGAATGTAATCTTGCTGAATGACATCGAGCATTGCCGAACGGCTATACATGGCCATACTTGCCAGGCTGAACAAGGACAAGCAAAGCACCGGCAGCGCGGCGTGCCATAGATAATCAATCAAGTAAGGAAATAATGACATCTGCTCTGCTCCATCGGAGTGCAGATTCATCATCGGAAACCACTTCAAGTAATCTCCGTAACAAAAGAACAAGAGAAACAGCATGCCTGCGACAAAAGGCGGAATGCTGTAAAGGAAAAATAAAGCGAGGGAAATTGTGCGATCCCACCAACCGCCTCGATTGACTGCACACGCGACTCCCAGCGGAACAGCTACGAAGTAAATCAACAATTGGGCCATCAACATCAGCGGTGCAGAAACCAAAAACGCGCTCCACAGCTTTTTGCTAACGGGCTCGCGCGTTTTCAAAGCCGATCGCCCAAATTGAAAAGTAACCAACCGAGCGACCATGTGGGCATATTGAGTATCGCCTACGACGTACCAAACTCGCTCTAGAAAATTAGGATGGTACTCGGCTTGATGGGCGGCGTAGTAGGCCTGCCAGTTTTCAGCAACTTGTTTGACTTGTTCTTCACTTGCGTTGAGTTGCACGTCGACGGTCAACGGAGAGCCGGCGTGCATACGCAAAACCATCGCGGCAATTTCTTTTTCGGATTGCGGAGCATCGCCCATTAAAACATGGATAAAAAACGGCGATTGGTCTCGCTCAAAGTATTCAAGCCGTTCGAATAGTTCTCGCCGCGATTGAAGTTGGGTGAGTTTTTTTAGCTCTTGAGATAACAGATCGGTATCGGCTTGATCGAGCGGCTTGAATTTTTCCTGATTTCTTTGCCACCAAGTGCGCCATGTTGCTTCGACGGTGCGAGCTTCGCCTGCGGATGCATTTTGAGGGTAAGTTGTCAAAAACGGATCGGCCACCATGGAGGTCAATGCTCGGATTGCACCGCGTTGCAACTTCAAGTCGCTCTGCGGATCTTCTAAAACCTTCATCATGGCGGGCACGGCATACTCGCCCATATCTTCGCACCAAACTTGCACATATCCGCCTGCACCGCCGATGGCGGTCGCCAGGCGATCATAAGTTTCCGGAGTTTTCAGCCAGCGTTCGAAATCGGGAATGTTGAGCGATTCCAAGAAACGCAGCCTGGCGGCAAATTCTGGCTTCGTACGATCTGCAAGCAATTGCGGAAGTTCCGCGACGATCTCGTCGACAGTCATCCCGCGGTAGTGAGCTACGATCTGAGCTTGCTCGGAAAAATCGCGAAAGAAATTGAAATTCAGTACGACCGGTTTGTCGAGCTTTAAATCTCGCTTCATCACGAGATACGATTCGCGCGTCTGGCCCGATTGACCCGCGGCACCCGAGGCACCTAGTTGCGCACTAAGGGGATCGCCCGGAGCGAGTTGCATAATGATAAACGACACGATCGTCACGCCGAACAGCGTCGGAATCATGTACAGCAACCGGCGAATGAGATAGGTCCACACAGTCGGCGTGCTGGGCTAAGGTTACAAAGAAAGAGGCACCAATCGTGACAATGATAAAATGAATCGCGATCAAAATCAGCTAAGAAAATAAAAACTTTACTGTCCTAATTGTCGTGGGGTCGTCGCGGTCCATTCTTTGGTATTGATGCAAGGACGTAAAGGATAAAATTTCAGATCACTGAGGCGAGCGTCTCTTCCCGAGGTTCGTTTTTCGGCAAACAAAAACGTATAAGGCTGTTCGTCGTAGATGATTTTGTGAATTTCATGGCATATTTTGACTTGCTCTTCCTTATCAAGCGTGCCACGGAGCTTTTCGATCAAGCGATCGACTTCGGGATTTTTGTAGCCAATCGAGTTGGAAGTATTAGGAACATCGGCCTGGCTGCCATGCCAGATCTGAAACGGATCTTGCTCCCAATTCAAAAACCAGCCTAGCATACAGGCGTCGAAATCTTTCTTTTGCAATCGCTGAAGCATTGAGCCCCATTTCGTCGGTGTAATTTGCACCTGCACGCCGATCTTGCGGCAGTTTTCTTTCATCTGCTCGGCGATAATGAGAAATGTTGGGCTGTCAGAGTAAATCATGAAATCGAATTTGGCGTCAACTCGCCTGCCACCGACCATCTTGTCGCGAACGCCGTCGTCGTTGGTATCGGTCCAGCCTGCCTCATCAAGCAGTTTTCGCGATTTATCCAAGTCGTATTCCAACGGTTTAAGTGAACTATCGTTCGATTTCGAGCTATAAAGAAAAGGACCTGTCACTCGAACTGCCAAGCCGTGGAACACTTTTTGGATAATATCATCCACCGGTACGGCGTGGCCTAATGCTTTTCTCACCAATTTGTCATTCAAGAAATCCCGCTTCATGTTGTATCCGATGTAGCGGTAAGTGGGAAAATAGAAATCTTCCAAGATCACTTTGCCATCTTGGACGTTCTTGTGTGTCTTGGATTGAACCCACAAATCTTTTTCGGCAATGGTGCCGTAATCTAACTGGTTCTGCAAAATTTGTTGTAATTCGGTATTCGGATTGGGAATGCAGCGATAAATCGTATTGGAAAAATAACTCGGGGAGCCCCAATAGTCTGGGTTTCTTTCGAATTCGACTTGCTGATCTTTCTTCCATTCTTTCAGGATCATTGGTCCTGTACCACAAGCTTTGGTGCTGGCCCAATGGTTGTTGAACTTTTCGGCAAACTCGCTCGACGAGATGTCAAAAGAGATGGGCTCGCCATTTTCGTCGACCGAAAAAACGTGCCGCGGAATAATCACGGATGAATTCAGCGTGTATTCATCCATCAAGAAGTATGGTTTGGTCCATTTAACTTTGACGGTATATTTGTCGCCAGGAACTAGCGAAACTTTGATTTTGTATTTTTCCGATTCATCCGTTGCTTCTGGATCTTCGTAATAACTGCGGTAGTGCCCTGCTTCAACATTTTTGTTCAAAATGCAATCGAAGGTGAATTTTACGTCACGGGCAGTCAACTCGGTGGCGGGAAGCTCTTTGCCATTGGGCAACTTTATTGGATGCCACATTACACCTTTCCGCAGGTGAATGGTGTATTCCAATTTGTCGGGATCGAACTCCCAAGACTCGGCAAGACACGGTTCGAATTTATCGGGGTTATGGAAATCACGCGGCGCCAAATATTCGTAACACATCCGGAAGAATTCGTCGCTGACACTATCGTTAGACGTAATCGGATTTAACGTGTCGGGATCATTGGGATAGTAGATAATGACCGTGTCATCCTTGGCAGGTGTTTTGCCGGTCAGCGTGACATCGCGACGAACCGCGGTGCTCGGTTGTTTTTCCGCCGTATCACTTGATGAATCTTTCGTGTCGCCGGCGGTGCTAGCACCCGAGTCGGTTGCAGCAGCAGGTTTAGGCG
>CAZIGP010000009.1:15896-18381 GCA_964538425.1 uncultured Pirellulales bacterium
AGCCCTGGCGACCTTCCCCAAAACAATGGCTCGCGCGTCGGTCGGCTTTGCCGAAGAATCGCTCGATTTACTACAACCGGAGAATGCCAGTAAAAAAACGACGCAGTAAATTAACAAGAAATGCTTGAGCATGGAGAGTTTTTAAGAGATTGCGAGAGGTCGAAACGGCATTTTGCCAGGATTACGAATTTCGCAGCAAACCGATGCTAGGCAATACCTTGCGTCCGGTCAAGCTGGGCTGCGAATCCTCGGTAAGACGATGCCTGAAGGCATACTTCATCCGGTACGTTTTCTACGGAGCTTGGACCGGGCAGGTTGCCTTAAAATTCACATTTGCTAGCTGCTGCTGGCAGCTAAACCACCGCCAATCTCCGTTGTTCAAATGCCGTAAAGCTAGTAACCTTCCGCGGTTTGCCGCATAGGCTCACGGACATCGTTGCGCTCGTTCCAACATAAATCAGATTCATCTCATTTTGGCGGATGAGGTTTCATCATGCACTTTCATGACGCATGGACGCGTCGAATTACCCACTTTGTTGCTGCAGGGCTTGCCATTGGCTGGCTCTGTGGCGGACTAGCAGGCATTGGCGTTCGGCAATCGGCTGCCGACGACATGAAATGGATTTGGACGCCTGCTCAACCCGTGGAAAAAAATGCGCCTGCGGGTTCTTGTTATTTCCGCAAGTCGTTTCCGATGGGACAGCCGGAAAGTGGTGAAGTGCAAATTACTTGCGATGACGCTTACGAACTGTTCGTCAATGGTCGCAAAGTAGGTGAAGGAGATAACTGGCGGCGACTTAACACGCACGATATTACTCGCTATCTCACGCCAGGACGCAATACCGTTGCAGTCCATGCCACGAACAAAGAACAAGGTAGCGCCGGCTTGGCAGCGCGCGTGCTTGTGAAAGATGTTGGCGGCACGCACGTGGCCCATTTGACCGATCATAGTTGGCGCACCAGTATTCAAGAATTTCCACAATGGACGAAGCATTATTTCATCGATTCGCAATGGCTACCGGCTCGAGAAATTGGTCCGCTTGGAAAAACGGCGCCGTGGCTGGATGAAGTTCAAGCGGCGGGTGGTGCTCCGGCCGGACGTTTCCAAACCGGCGAGCAGTTTCGTGTGGAGACGGTCATTCCACCGGCTGACACTGGTTCGCTGGTGGCGATGACCTTCAACGAATTCGGTGAAATTTTTGCCTCGCGCGAAGGAGAAGATGGTGGGATTTTCCTCATTCATGATGGCAACCGCGACGGCAAGCTCGACAAAGTCGATTTGTTCGCCGACCAAGTGAAGAATGTGCAAGGTTTGCTGGCGCTAAACGGCCAAGTGTTTGCTGTTGGCAAAGGCAGCGATGGCTTAGGGCTGTATAAGCTTTCTGATGAAGACACCGACGGACACGCGGACAAATGCGAAACCCTACTTAAATTTACCGGCGAAGCGGCCGAACATGGACCACATGCCGTAACGCTCGGTCCTGATGGCTTGGTATACGTGATGCTGGGCAATCACACCCAAGTGGAAAGACCCAAGTCAGAAGACAACAAGGAATCAGCCGCCGAAGTTAACGTGGCAGAAACCAGTACTGCCGAAGTTAAGGCCGATGCAGTGGCTAGCGATAAGCAACCGGACGATCAATCGTCGTTGAAAGTGGTGGATAAGAAAGATACAAGTCCGCTGCACCATTTCTATGAAGGGGATTTGCTGACGCCAAAATATGAAGATCCGCGCGGGCATGCAGCAGGCATCAAAGCACCGGGTGGAACTGTGGTTCGCACCGATTTGAACGCCAGCTTCATCGAATTATTTGCCGGCGGCTTCCGCAACGCTTACGACATTGCCTTCAATCGCGGCGGCGAATTGTTCACCTACGACTCCGATATGGAATGGGATGTGGGCATGCCATGGTATCGACCGACGCGAGTGTTGCACGTCGTGCCGGGTGGCGAATACGGTTGGCGCAGCGGCTGGAGCGTGTGGCCCGAGTATTTTTACGACAACTTGCCCGCTTTGGCTCATACCAGTCGCGGATCTCCAACGGCCGTAGCGGTGTACGATCATTTGATGTTCCCGGTCCGTTATCATGATGCGGTCTTCGTTGGCGATTGGGCAGCGGGAAGAATTTTGGCGCTGAAAACAAAATCTGACGGCGGCACCTACAAAACCGACGTTGAAGTCTTTGCTACCGGCAAGCCATTGAATGTGACCGACATGGAGGTCGGAAACGATGGAGCGTTGTACTTTTGCACTGGCGGTCGCGGCACCGATGGCGGGATTTACCGCATCGTGTGGCGCGGCAAAGTGCCAGCGGCTATTACCGATCTGGGCCAAGGTATTCAACAAGCCCTGCGCCAACCGCAACTTCAAAGCGCTTATGCACGGCAAAAGATTGCCTCGGTCAAACAAAAGCTAGGAGACCAGTGGGATCGTGAACTGGTGCGCATCGCTGAAAATCCTGCGAACAAACCACTCGAACGTTGC
>CAZIGP010000010.1:0-17701 GCA_964538425.1 uncultured Pirellulales bacterium
GGTTTCTTGGCAAAGGCTCCGGTCATCAATCTGCGAGCCTTCCGTCACCGCAATGCGGCTCTTGGGTTATTGGTAAAGATGATCTTCAGCATCAACCTGACCGTGCTATTCGGCCTGTTGGCAATCTATATGGTCGATTTGCGCGGCTACCAATGGTGGCAAGCGGCGTTAGTTGTTTTTGCTGCTGCCTTAACCATGATTTTAGCCGTATTGCTGGGATTGATCATCGGCACATCCAGCAACCGTAAGCTGCGAATATTCGTAGGTCTAGCGATGATGATTTTGGCCACGACACAACTCATGGTTGTCGATATCTATTCCAGTAAATTCTGGCAAGCTGGCATGTTGGCGATCTGGGGGTTGGGAGCCGGACTGGTGATTGAACCGGCACTCATGACGATCTTCGAGGGTTTAACATTTAACGAGACCATGTCGCTTGCCGGCGGCTATAACATCTTGCGGGCCATACCAGCTTATGTTGGCCTTGTAACTTTGGCGACATTCTGGGTGCAAGACACGGATGCTTATTTCGACCTGGTGCGTCAAACCGTGCAACACAACACGCCGATCGTTGAACAAACCCGGCAAACAACACACACCCGCTTTGTTACCTTCGGCTCAGCGCACTCCCGAGCCGAAAAGCAATCGCAAGCACTGTTACACAAGTGGACTAAAGAAAACGCCCGAGCCTTCGCCTTGCAAATTATCTTCCGCGACTTAGCCTATTTGACCGCGCCAGGCTTGATCTTGGTGCTATTGATTCGCCGTAAAAATTAATGAATGCGCGGGATATTACTTCGGCCCCGCGTCATCTTCCATGCCTTCGATGTAACGTCGCAATCGGTCTAGCTCATCGGTTACATGCCGCAATCGGAGCATGATTTCTACGCGCTTTAATAGCTCAATCTTATTCACCGGCTTACTGAGAAAATCGTCCGTCCCGGCATCGACGGCCCGTTCGATGTCCCCCAGCTCGTTCAAAGCGGTTACCATCAGCACCATAATTTCTTTGGTTGCCGGGTTCTCCTTGATTTTTCGGCAAACCTCAAAGCCACTCAGTTTGGGCATCATGACATCCAGCAAAATCAGATCGGGTTGAAACGATGCCACTTTTTCCAGCGTATCGCGGCCATCGACCGCCACGGCCAAATCGCAATCGACCTCGGCCAACATTGCTTCGAGCAATTCGACGTTCGGGGCGTTGTCATCGGCAATTAGAATTCGGCTTTTGCGAGCAGCGTCAGATTTTTTGGCCATCGGTGAAGTCCGGAAAGGGTGCGACTTGATTAACGCTGCCGATTATAAGGCACGAAATGGGAAAGGCGGAATGGGAATGAACAAATTACTGCAACAGGTTGTCCCATTCATTTCCTGTTTTCCCTTTCCATTCCATCTTTAACCGCCGTCAGTCTGCAACGAACATTCCCAAAGCAACGGCGTGTTCACTGCTTTTCAAGCTCACCTCGACGCTTTCCGAAATTAATCATCGAGGGTTATCTTTCCCGCGATGGTCTGACGCAACTTTCTGGAAATCGCCTTGGTCTAACACAGCGGTCACGGTCGACCGGTTCCGGCAACAGCCGGCGCCATGGCGAGGCAGATCAGACGCCGCAGGGAATCCTCGTCAGGCGTTCCATGCAGGCGGCAGTCTCAGGAAGTTTTATTGCAGCGGCTCCCTTCCGCGGCGACTATTGGCAGCAGTCACGCCGGCCGCTGGCTAGTTTGGCGTTTGTAACGCCTTTGCTGGCAATCTATGAGTTTGGTGTGCTGTGGCTTGGCCCTCAGGCAATGCGAAACGGAGCCGACGTTTGGCTACGGCAATGGCTCGATCAGTTTGGATTCAGCCAATACTTTTTGCTGCCGTTGATGACCCTGGGAGCCTTATTGGCTTGGCATTACACTACACAAGAGCCATGGCGGATTTCTCCCAGCATACTCTATGGCAAAGGGGCTGAGTGCCTACTGTTGGCGATTTCACTGGTAGTTATTGCCCGAGTGCAAGGCACACTGCTGTCGATGGTAATGCCCGCTGACAACTCGTGGGCAATACATGCCTCTATCGGCGTTACCCTGGAAGGAGTGTTTCGACGCTTTGTCGGCTTCATGGGCGCCGGTATTTATGAGGAGCTATTATTTAGGCTAATGTTGCTGCCAATAATTGCGGGCTCGTTACGGTGGTGTGGAATACCGTTAAGCTGGTCGCTGGTTGGCGGAGCGGTATTCAGTAGCCTAATTTTTTCTGGTGCGCATCACTTGGGCTCTCAAGGCGAAATTTTTGAGTGGTATCCCTTCGTATTTCGCACGGTTGCAGGGCTCTTCTTCGCAGCGCTCTTTATTTACCGGGGCTTCGGCATCGCTGCCGGAACGCATGCGGCATACGACATGTTGGTTGGCCTGATTTAATTCGTCTTCTTGGCATTTAATTTGCCACTTCTCAAAGACACCCCAATTTCAATCTACGAAATTTGGCATGGCTTTTTGAGCGACGTGCTAGCAATACACCCGTTGAAATACCGGCATAAAGAAATTGTCAAGTCCTGTTGTGCCAAAAAATTTTCTGCTAAGAATCTCTCTTTGAGCGAGTTTATGTCGCGAGATATAATGAGCTTATTAGCACACACGATTCATCGCCCACGGATTGTTTCCTTCCAACTCATCAGACTGCTGATCCGACAAAAAGGGACATCTCACCGTGTTATCTGTCCGACCAAAAATTGCCGAGTTAGTATTTCAGCTTTATGGTCGTCCGTTGCATCCGGAGTTATTTGAAATTTTCGCTTCGCAAAGAATAAGTCGTGGCGATTACGAAGCCGACGTGCATATCACCAGCGCTGGACATGTCGTGGCCTGGCGATATCGTGGCATCACATTGACCGAAGTGGCATGCAGTGCCCAACATCCTTTGCCGCAAAAACGCCGGTTATTGCATTACAAACTTAAAGGCGATCGAAGCGATCGAATGGAATGCCGTGGTGGCGTGCGATATCAAACCAGTTTTCAATTAGAGCCGGTCGCGCCCGAAGTGTTTTGGACTTTTCAGCAAGAGCTTTCTAATGAAGGCGTCAAACAAGGTCTGATGCATCGCTTCAATAGCAGTGGACGAATGGCGCTTGGAGCACTTAGCTACTTAAATGTTGAAACCCGGAATCGCAGCCTGCTGGTCCAAGCATTTCACACGTTCCCGGACGATTATGCGATTGTGAAAAGCCAGTCGCTGTTTGAAGTGCCCAAGTAAGAAAAGAACGGGCAAAAACAGTTGCTCGAAAATCAGTCTTTTCCTTCTTTGGCTGACTCACTAGCTTCGTTATTTTCTGGCTTGCTTTGCGCCTCTGCGCCTGCGTGCGGTAAATTTGCCGCTTCAGCCTTTTTCTTTTCCAGCTTCGGAATCAGCACCATTTTCACTTTTGTTCCGCGCGGCGGAATTTTTTCCGCGAAGGCCTCAAATGCTAATTCATCGTTGGCTTGGGAGCTTTCGATGGGCAAATCGAGCATGGCGGAAGGGAAATTGGAAACACAAATAAAATCTCCCGAGGCATCCGACAAGTAATGTTGCTTGCCCGTCATTTCGTCGCGATGAAACGCGCTGCCCGCAAAAACCCAAGAGAACTTTAGCGGCTCCTGTGTTTTAATATCACGCACCCAATCTTGGGCCTTTCCCTTTTGTGGCTGTCCCTTATCGTTGGTCCAAAAAACCATGATGTCGATTGGCGTACCTGTTGCCGGGGTATACTTTGGTTCCCAGCTTGCAGGACTGCCAGATTTGGCCCCCAGAGCAAGCAGGGCAGCATGAACCACATAGGCCTTGGTATTTGCGGACACAACCGATTCGTGTTCTTTGCTGCCTTTCAGACAAGCAAACATTTCGAGCAGACCGCGCGTGAGACAGACTTCGCCCTCGATAACAACCTGCTTGTTTTTAGGGTCAATCCAAACGTCGTATTCTGGAAGCAATCTTTTCAGCGGCGCACTCGGATCGGCTGGATTCGTAGGTGCAGGTTCATCTCTCTTTATCAGAGGAGAAGTTTCGGATGCTTTTTCGGTCTTCGCATCGGCGATTAGCGGATCATTTTTCGCGTCATCCGATTGAGCCGATGCTTGCCGAAACATTGCTCCAATTAATAGTACGGCGATCAGCACAAAAAATGGATTCAGTGAAATTCGGTGCCACATAATTCATTCTCCGAAGGGTTGCTGATAGGATTATACATTGTTGCCCAGCGCCGTGTTGGCCGAATTATTTGCTGTAAAGCATTATTTATTTTGTGCGATGGCATCTTTTTCTCGCCTGATCGACAATTTGACTTCCGTAAAACAGCGAATTGCCGACGCAGCGCGGCGAAGTAGCCGGCCGGCCACTTCGGTCAAGCTCGTAGCCGTTACCAAATACGCGCCGGCAGGCGTAATTCAAAAACTAATTGCGGCTGGTTGTCATGACCTAGGAGAAAGTCGGCCGCAATCGCTATGGGCAAAAGCCGAGCAATTAACGGGGCAAGCCGTGAATTGGCATTTAATCGGTCATTTACAACGGAACAAAATACAGCGTACGCTGCCGCTTGCTTCACTCATTCATTCCGCAGATAGCTTACGGTTACTTCAGGCTCTAAGCGAAGCAGCCGTTGCAATCCAACATCGCGTACTTTTGCTGCTTGAAATCAATATCTCTGGAGATGCAACGAAACATGGATTTACGCCAAACGAAATTGAGTTGCATTTGCCAGCCATTGCCACACTACCCAATCTCGAAATTCAAGGTCTGATGGGCATGGCCAGCCTTGAAGGCGATCTGGATCAAGCACGTCAAGATTTCGCACGACTGCGGAAGCTACGCGATCGATTGAAACGAATCGCTCCAACTCAGATTAAACTCGACGAGCTTTCGATGGGCATGAGTGGCGATTTTGAAATAGCCATCGAAGAAGGAGCAACCATCGTGCGAGTAGGATCGGCACTCTTCGAAGGGGTTGATGCCTAACTTTCTAGCTTGCCGTTTACCAGCAGCAACTATTTACTCGTCCCTCGCTCCTAATCCCTTCCGTGAGTCATTCTTCGTACCGAATTTCTTTGATTTTGAACTTCATTGTTCCGGCGGGAACAGGGATTTCTACTTTATCACCAACTTTTGTCCCCAAAAGCCCTTGCGCCAATGGACTGGTGACTAAAATTTTTCCCGTGTCGTAATCTTCTTCACCGGCGCCAACGAGAACAAACGTTTCTTCGTCACCAAAATCGAGATCGGTTACGATCACCGTGGCGCCAAAAGAAACTTTATCTTTATCAACTTTCGAAGTGTCGATAATGGATGCCCGTGCCAGCTTATCGCTAAGCAGATTGATTTTTGCTTGCAACATGCCTTGCGATTCCCGCGCGCCGTGATATTCGGCGTTCTCGCTCAAATCTCCTTCGGAACGTGCCGTCGCAATGCGCTGGGCGATTTTCGGCATTTCCACGTTTTGCAGGTGATCTAATTCGGCCTTGAGTTTGTCGTAGCCGGTTCGCGTCATCGGAATTAAGTCAGACATATCACAAGCTCCCTTGTCTCATTTCAAGCCAGTCTCATTTCAAACCAGCGCAAAAAACGCGGCCCGCTCCAAAGGGGCGGACCGATGCGATTATTTTGCCTTCGTCGGCCATTCATGTAAAGATGGTCAAAACGATCAACCTCGTCCTGGACGCGTATCCTCCGGCAAATACAACACGCGGCCGCAAGATTTGCATAGTACAACTCGACCCATATTGATTTCGTTCACCGTATTTGCCGTTAGCTGCTGATAGCAGCCACCGCAACTGCTGTTTTCGATGGCAGCCATGCCATCTTGGCCTTTCGCTTTGATCACACGCTGATACAAATCGCGAAAATCGGAAGGAAGCGCTGTTTCAGCTTCGAGCAATTCACCCTCAAGCCGCTTTGTATCGGTTCTTAGCGATTCTTCTTGAGCCCGCACTTGTTGCTGCACTGTGGTCAATTCCGCCTTCGCTTTGGCCACTTGATTTTCAAGTTCAGGGACTTGAGCTTTCAGACCGTCGACTTTCTCCATCGCTTCCAAGATTTCATCGGCCAGCACGCTACCCGCCATTTCATCGGCGGCGATTTGGTCTTTCAGAGCTTGATATTCACGATTGCTTTGGGCCTGATTCAACTTCACTTTCAAATCAACGACTTTTGCTTCGCCGCTTTTGAGCTGCAGCTGCTTTTGATCAATAGCAATACGAGCAGCCTTGATCTCGGCTTGCAATTTTGCAAGATTTTCTTCTGCTGTGGCTACATTCGCGGTGCGAACACGGATTTGCTTCGGTCCGCGATCCAGCCGCGTTCTTAAATCATCAAGTTGGATATGAATTCGATGCAGCTCACGCAAAGCTGCCGCAGTAACAGACATACAACATGGCTCCGGCAAAGATGTGACGCCGAGGAATACTAATTCAATGTATCAAATTATAGCTGTAAGATAACCCATGATTTGGAGGTTATAAGACTCAGAATAATTAACTCTGCTTGGTTAGCAAATTAATGATCCAGCGCTCTCTTTGCAATTCCTACTCCCCTCGGAATGACGTCAAATAGTTGACATCTCACCCTAAATTCTGATATGATAGCAATCGTCAGCTTCGGCTGACGTCTCTTGGCCGCAACGGCTCCTGCCCCGCCGCTTGCGGCTTTTTTGTTTCGAACCAGCAGCGCTTCAAACCGGGAAACAACTGGCGTTTAGTGGCCGTGACTTGCCGCTGGGGTCGTGCCGGTCATCCGTTAGTTCTTCACTGTTAGTTCTTCACTGCCAAAATTGCATCGCCCGGTACAGGCAGTTGGCACCCGGTGACTTCGGAAAAGCCAGCTTTTGTAAGCAGCGACTCGTATTCCCCTAAAGTGCGTTCCTTGCCTTCCGTGCAGGTAAGCATGTTGAGGTTTTGCATTTGTGCCCAGCGTGGGCCGGTTTTGTCTTCCCACAGCAGTTTTTCGGCCACGAGCAAGCCGCCGCCGCTGGGCAACCTATCGTAAATTCTCCGCAACAGCTTGTTGATTTTTTCTTCGGTCCAATCGTGCAAAATGCGACCGAGGCCCACAAGATCGCAAGTTGGCAAGGGATCGACAAAGAAATCGCCGGCGACAATTTGAATGCGATCGGCCACCGGTGAAGCGTTAACAATCTCCTTCGCCAGTGGCACGGCTTCTGGCAGATCGAAAACGATTGCTTGTATGTTCGGATACCGCTCGCAGGCCGCAATTGCCATGTGTCCGGTTGCTCCGCCGAGATCGCAGAACGTTTTGAACCTGCTCAGATCAAACGCACCGACAATCTGCGGCGAGTTAATCATTCCATAGCCGTGCATGCCCATCAAAAATTCGCGTTTGGCCGACTCGTCGCGGAACAGGTGCGAAAAAATTCCACCTTCCCAGCCGAAGGTTTGCGGCCAACGGTGGGTGCCCTCACGAATCGCGTCTTCCAAATTTGCCCATAGTTTCCACATGACCTCATTCGAGTAACCAATGTAGCCAGTAAGGCGACGAGGGCTGGATTTTGTTAAATATGCTGTAGCCGACGGCGTGTTTTCGAATCGATCGCCGTTCTTAGTGAGTAATTGCAAACTGACACAAGCGCCGAGCAGCCGTTCAAGCGCATCAGTGTTAAGTTTTAATTCTGCCGCCAGTGTCGCCAGCGATTTCGAACCGTCCATGAGCGAATCAAACACGCCCAGTTTTACGGCGGCAAACATGGTCTTCGAACGACGAAAGGCTTCCATCAAATCAAGAACCACCGTTGGTTCCGGCACAGTCACGTCATGGGCCATTACGGCAACTCCTTAAGAATCTTGTTTGCGATTGGACGACAACATCCGCTTGGTTTCATCTCGCAAAATATACAGAGTTAGCCGCGTTTCCCAAACCAATAGGCCGGAACCGGCGACCAAACCACCGACGCCGATCACTCCTGCAGCAATGGCTGCGATTCGCGTAACTTGATGAAGAAAATCGTTGTGGGCGATAAAAAACACTGCACCCAGCAGCGAAACTAAGCTGGCTGCCGCAAATGCTCCGACCGATAAGTAAAACGCCGTCAAGCTTCGAACTAACAGCAGGGCACGCTTTTCGGTATAGGATAATCGGCGTGCCACGGCGGCCGCTTCGGAATCTGTCGATAAATCCTTACCCTCAATCTGAGAAGCCAGCAAGCGAGCACGATCAATCGCCCGAGCGAACCGATTGCTGGTACCTAAAGACATCACCGACGAGGCATTGGTCAAAATCGCCGGGGCCACGATAAAAGTTAGTAAGCTAAACGGATTGATGTCAAAATCCATATTTTTTCGACCAGCGAATGTGATCGGAACACTTGGCCTCATCATCAAACAGTAGTTTAATTCTAGCCATCTCTTTCCCCGATGAGAATCAGAGTTAAACCTGCACACTGGGTGAGCGCCGGCCAGAATGAAACGTCGAAATCACCGCGGCCACCAGAATTAGTCCGCCGCCGACCAACGTTCTCCAAGTAGGAATCTCCTGCAGCATAAAGTACGCAAACACAATTCCGTAAACCGGTTCCAGGCAAATAATGATGCTCACGGTTTGGGCTCGGAGCGACTTTAAGCTACTTAACAATAATATTTGAGCCAAGGCGGTACAAACGATTCCGAGCGCGGCCAGTAGCGCAATATTTTTTGACGTGAGCGATTGAATTTGACCAATCGCTAGCGGCAATGCAATCGAGAAGCAAACCAATTGCTGATAGAAGCAAACCGTCGCCTGAGAATATCGACGTACGCCCGAACGAGAAAGCAGCGCAAACAGAGCATATAAAAATCCAGATAATATCGCCCAGATGAGACCGCGCGTCGTTTGGTTTTGCAGGTCGAACGCAGGTGCCAGTAGCGCCAACCCTACAGTCACAATTAACACAGCCACTAAATCGATCCAGCCTAACCGCTCATCAAACCACATAGGCTCAAGCAGAGTAACAAACAGTGGAAAACTCGCGAAACCAAAGAGTCCGATGGCAACGGTCGAGATCTGAATCGAATGGAAAAACGCAAACCAATGCAGCGTTAGCAGCGCTCCCGATGCAACCAGTATCAGCAAATCGCGCCACGAATTTAAACGCAAGCGAAGGCCGAAAAATGAACCTGCCAATAACATTGCCAAAGCAGCAAACAACGTTCTGCCCGCCACAATCACGACGGGCGTAGCATCGATAAACTTGCCAAACAACCCCGCAAAGCCAAGCAACACCGTGGCGAAATGAATTGCCAACAATGCCCCGCGATGGTGCGATACAGATTGATCCGTGCAATATTCAGAGCCATTTGCCATGCGTACTTTGTAACATCAGGCGCAAGGAAGGCAAATGAGAGGTGATTGTCGCCAAGAAAAGCGACGGTCAGCATCCAAGGTTCTTATGCAGATGTTTAGAAACCTACTTGTTCTTACAATCCATTGTCCTCACGTTCGTAGCGCCATCCGCGTTCTTTCCACTAGCGCATTATCACGCTGTTTTGATCCGCGCAGATTAAAAACACTTGACGCTAGATAACGATTCCGCCAGTTTGGTGAAACATGATAAAAGTCTTCTAGCACTGCCGAGCTGAATTTGTAGTCGTGAGCGTTAGTGCCTTTGAGGAAAACAAGCAAGCGCGCGGCATTAATGAACTGCTGCGCGTCGCCGCCAGCCTCCAGGTAGCCAAGCACTTTACGAGCCGCAGTTATGCTATTTTCGCCAACGTCGGCGAAAATGTCGTCGATGACGGCAGGAGCGTCAGCAACCGATTCAGCAGAAATCGGTTCAAGCTGATCCAAACGGCCGTCGCCAACCTTGTTGCGACGGATCATTGCCTGGCGGAACAATGGCAGGAACGCAGCATTTTGCAAGAGCAGCAAGCGGCGGGTTTCATCATCGGCCGCAGTTTCAAAAGCAAAACGTAAAGCATTTGTCGAAGTAACCGCATGCAGCGCTACAATACCTGGCTGCCGCATCAAGAGTTCGCCGGCGCCGACAAACAGTGCATCCCATACCGATTGCGGCGAAATGCCGCGACTCAAAAGCTGAGCGACTAACTTGCACGACTCTTCGTCGCTGCCGGTGCGCAGTGCATCCAACATCTCGGAAGTGGCGGCATCATCCAGCTTGCCGCCGCGCCATTCGGAAGGGAATTTTGCCGCCAACTCACGGTTCAGTTTGATCGGCCGATCGGCCGGTGCATCCGTGTCCTTACGATCTCCTTCACGATTCAGCATCGCAAAAGCAAGCGAACGAATGATTGGCTCAGCATGCTCAGGACCGATGCAAGCCAGCGTGCGCCAACTGTTCGAGGCATAAATCGCCTTATGTCCAATCGACCGAAAATCGCGGCAGCCGTAGCGGAACAGCAACTCAAATGCTTCAGCCGTACCAGCAGTTCGCGCAAGTGCCGCCGCAGCCGTGTCTGCGGGAGCTTCTTCCCAAGCATCCATCGCGGCGATAAAAGCCTCGCGAGCTTTGTCACTGGTGGGTAGCTTCGATTCATCGACGGCTGACATGACCCATCCGGTTTTATTATGTTCTTCTTTTTGGGCGCTTTTAAAATGATCAAGCGCCCAAAAGATCGGCAACCAACGATGCTCAGCTGGCGAAGACATGCTGGCTAGGTGCGCTGAATTAACAACCAGTACGGCGTGAAATTTGAAGCCCACCGATGGCCGCGGCTGCACGTTGCGAATGCCAGCCAGTAACAATGCCGCAAGCAAGTCGCGGTAATCCAAGCCGCGGCGAATTCGCGCACCAACTTCTTCCAGCAATGATACGCGAGGCGTTTCTTCCAGTAACCGCACGATGGGCTCAATCTCAGGGCGAAATTGCACGCTGCCGGGTGGAAGTGCCGTTTCCGCGGCGGCGAGCGGTTTTAACTTAGAAAGAAAACCAAAATCGCCGAGCCCCGCCAATGCTCCACCAGCCGCAGCCCCTTTCACAAAACCACGCCGAGAAAAACTGTCAGCCATAGTGCCCTCCCTGAAAAAGAGCATGCTCAAAGTAGTAGTACACTCCACATGTCGGAGTGGCAAAGCACCTGCTACTTTATCCCCGATGTTATTTTACCGCGCGACAATGTGACGGGCACCTTCTTTAGTGGTGGGTAGCGCCCCTTAAACCTTTGCGAAAGTCATACCACGCTTTTCAATTTACAATATTTCGCAATGGTTCGCCCAAGAGTGCTCGGCGGATGGCCTGACAGCCTTTCGTGCGCATATCGCTGAAACCTTGTTCGGTGTAGAACGCCGAGTGTGGATTGACAATTAATCGGTGGTGAGCTGGATGTTGCGGATCACGCCAAGCCACAATCAGCTGATCATTCTCAATCGGCGGCTCCTGTGGCAGTACATCGATCCCTGCTCCGGCAAGCTGGCCACTGGCGATCGCTTCAGGAATGCTTGCCGTATCAACGACTCCTCCGCGAGATGTGTTAACCAAAAATGCGCCTCGTGGCAACAGCGCCAGCGTGCCGGCATTAATAAGGTGATGCGTTTCATCGGTTAGCGGACAATGCAATGACACGATGTACGCTTGAGCCAACAATTCGGCGAGTGACTCGGCGCGGCGAACCCCCAAGGCCTTATCGCGGCCGTCGGGAACGTAAGGATCATAGAAGACAACATCCATGCCGAGCGCCTTTGCACGTAAAGCGACTGCTTCACCAATGCAACCAAGACCGACGATGGCAAAGACTTGGCCTCGTAATCGTTGGAGCGGAACAACAGGCAGGTATTTCCATTGATCTGTGCTAGCGCGATGATGCGAGTTCAAAACTGAAATGCCACGAGCTAATGACAATGCCATGCCGATCGCGCTATCGGCAACGTCTTCCGTGCCATAGTCCGGTACGTTGGCTACAGCGATCCCTCGCGTACGAGCGAATTTGTGATCGACATTGTCGACGCCAACGCCGCAACGAACGATCAATTTGCACTTTTGCAACTGCTCGATCGTACGTGCTGTGAGTGCAAGATTGTGATACAGCATCACACCATCGGCCTGTTCGATGCGGCCAACCAATTCGTCTTCGCTAAAAGCATTCAATGCGACAATATTCGCGATATCCCCAAGAATTTTTGTTTCCGGCGTAAGGTCGCCAGTGACGAAATCGGTGATGATAACTTGATAGCGAGACATGGAATTGGCAAAGTAGGCGCCGCGAGCCGAGCGGCACCAGGGATCGAGAAACCATCTTATCCATTAAGTTCCTTCCAGCTCACGGAACTTATCTGTCACCAAAAATAAAGCGAGGCTCCGGTGATTACCAGAGCCTCGCAGGGTAATTGTTCTAAAATATCTTCCGAACGCTTAGTAGCGGCGGAACATATTGCGAATCGGCTGACCAGGCACTCGGCCTGGATAATACACGTAGCCCGGGGCATAAGTGTAGGTGTAAGGCGAGTAAACCGTAGTCGCCGGAGCATAATACGTGGTGTAAGGAGCGTAATAGCTTGTTACTGGTGCTGGAGCATAATAGGTCGTTGTCGGTGCGTAATACGTTGTCACCGGTTCAGCGACCGTCGGCGCGTAATACGTTGTCACAGGTGCATAATACGAAGTTGCCGTAACGGCAGTCGGCATCGGTGAGCCGGTTACCACCGAAGCCGATGTTGCAGGTGCGTAATAAGTCGTAGCGACTGGCGCTGGTGCATAATTCGTCATCACCGACGAACCGCAGCAAGCGAAAGCAGAACCCGTGAAACCAAGAACCCCCAAAACCATTGCGACCATTGCGATGCGTTTCATAGTAACCTCCCGATGTGTAGTCGTGTAAAAAAATTGAGTTTGAGTGAAATAGATTGAAGAGAAGCTTGGGTAGCTCCAACTACCGATCAAGTATGTCACTCGTTCCATCGAGAAGCAAGCAACTCGCCTGAATAAGAAAGCAATTTCAATGCCGCAATAGTGCATAGTTATGCCGGCTGGCGCAGCAATGATAGCAAACTTTAATAAATGCGAAGCAAGGCAAAAGATGTCGATTGCTGAAGGTGTGCCGATTGCACCGATTTTAATGACCCGGTAAGCCTCTGCTCGGCTTGTAATTGATCTTAGTTAACCCGAGGCGCGAGCGAGGTAAGCAGCAAAGACAAAAGTCACCATTCATTAACCGTGGATGTGGTGATGTCGTGCGGAACCTCGCTGGCGCGTCGAGTTAGGAAGGACTAACGGGTGAGACCAAAGCGGCGGTTAAAGCGGATAGCCCGATGCCGGGCGTACCATTGTCGCTTGGCAGAATTCGGTGAAAAGCGGCGATTTCGAGTACCGTCTGGCATTGTTTTACCCTTCCTTTCTACTTAGGAAGAGCGTGAAACGGAGCCGATTGTTACACCCCGAGGCCAAACTGCTTGTTTTGGCGAAAAAATACAGGTTCAATGGCGTGCAGATGATCATAATTTGACACCTTTTTTGAACCTTTAAATCCTGAATTCCATGTCTGATTTTCGAAGTTTTCGATGGTCAGTTTCATTACTTCTAGGCGTTTTGTTGGCTTGCTCGACAGCCAGTTTGATCGCCGCTGAAACACCTAAGAGCCAAAAAACCATGCGTGCTTACGTTGGCACCTACACAGACAAAAACAGCAAAGGTATTTATCAATTCGATTTCGACCCGGCTACTGGTAAGGCAGGTAAGCCTGAGTTAGCCGTGGAAGTTGCGAATCCATCATTCTTGACGCTGCACCCTAGCGGAAAGTTCCTGTACTCGGTGAGTGAAATCCACAAACAAGACGAAGGACGTCCTGCCGGGGCTGTAAACGCTTTTGCGATCGACCCCACAACTGGCAAATTGACACTTTTGAACCAAGAAACCTCCCAAGGCACGGGAGCTTGCTTTGTATCGCTTGATAACAAGGGCCAATTTGCCTTTGTGGCAAACTATGGCTCTGGCGACGTTGCCATCCTACCCATTGGCGAAGATGGTCACGTCAAACCAACCTCTGCTTACATCAAGCATGAAGGCAGCAGCGTTAACAAATCGCGACAAGACAAGCCCCACGCCCATTCAATTCAAATCGACCCTTCGAGCAGATTCGTTCTGGCGGCCGATTTAGGAACGGATCGAATTTACGTTTACCAGTTCAACGATCGCGATGGAACTTTGAAGCCGAACGATCTGCCTGCCGGAATTGCCAATCCTGGCAGCGGCCCGCGACATTTTGCCTTTCATCCCTCGGGCAAATTTATTTATGTCATCAATGAAATGCTGTTAACGGTAACCGCCTATGCGTGGAATTCGGCAACCGGAGAAATGAAATCTATCGAGACCGTCAGCACGATCCCGCCAGACGCTAATGTATCCAATTGCTCGACCGCAGAAGTGCTAGTGCATCCCAGTGGCAAATTCTTGTATGGCTCGAACCGAGGACATAACAGCATTTCTATTTTTTCGATCGACTCAGCGACCGGCCGACTTACAGCCGAAGGGCACGTTTCGACGGGTGGTGAGACGCCGCGAAATTTCCGCATCGATCCCACCGGCAAATGGCTGCTGGCTGCAAATCAAGATAGTGACACGATTCACGTGTTCCGCATCGATGAGCAAACCGGTAAGCTGACGGCAACCGGCGAGGTCATCGAAGTGCCAAAACCAGTATGTTTGAAGTTTTATCCGCCAAGCTAAACGGAGGTCTGCAAAATGTCACTCGGCCGAAAATTCGAGTCGTTCGAACCAACGAAGCGCGTCGGAACATTGCTTGATGAGTTCAAAGCCTTTGCATTCAAGGGCAATGTCATTGATTTAGCCGTCGGCGTAATCATCGGTGCTGCATTCGGAGCAATTGTGAAGTCGCTGACCGACAATATTATTATGCCACTGATTTCGGTCCTCATTCCTGGCAACCAAAGTTATGAGAAACTAGCTTGGACTATTAACGGTAAAGAGATTCTTTACGGTAAATTTATTGGCGAAGTATTAAACTTTCTAATTGTGGCTTTTGCGTTATTTATTTTCATCAAAAAGTTTCTTGGCTGGGTACTCCGATCTCGACAAGAAGAGACTGTTTCGCCGCCGCTAATGACCAAGGACCAAGAATTGCTCACCGAAATTCGCGATTTACTTCAGCATCGCTAGAATTCCTAGAGCGCTTCCATTTTTGATTCCAGACTCTTACCCAAGATTCCTGATATGAAAGTTCTCATTGTCTATTACAGCACCTACGGCAACGTATACAAAATGGCCGAACTGGTTGCCGAAGGCGTGCGACAAGTCCCCGGTGCCGAACCGGTCATTCGCACCGTGCCAGAGTTGATTCCGCAGAGCGTGATCGATTCGCGGCCCGATATGAAAGCCGGACGTGATGCACAAAAAAGTGTGCCACTAGTAACCCAGCAAGATTGGCAAGAAGCCGGGGCGATTGCCTTTGGCACGCCAACTCGCTTTGGCAACGTTTCGGCGCAGCTAAAAAATCAGATTGATCAACTCACATCACTGTGGCTGAAAGGCACCTTCGAAGGCAAACCGGCCGGCGTGTTCGTTTCCACGGGTAGCCTGCATGGCGGACAGGAAACAACCATCTTGACACTAATGGCGCCACTGCTGCACTTGGGTTTCGTTCTTTGTGGCGTGCCGTATTCCAACCAGGAACTGTTTACCACCACTGGCGGCGGATCTCCCTATGGCCCCGGCCACGTTGCCGGTGGTGACAACAAACGCGCCGTCGACGACAAAGAAGCCGCAATTTGCCGCGCGCTCGGCAAACGACTTGCCGAAATCGGCTTAAAGCTCGCCGCGAAGTAAACTGGCTGCCAATTGCTGACCGCTTCTTAAAGCATTTTGCCGAGCCGTGTGATCAGATCCACGGTACGGCAGCTATAGCCCCATTCGTTGTCGTACCAACTGATTACTTTAATCAGATTGCCGCCAATCACTTCGGTCAGATCAGCCGCGAAGATCGAGCTGTGCGGGTTGCCGATAATGTCGGTCGAGACGATGGCATCCTCAGTGTATTCGAGAATGCCTTTCATGCCGCCTGCTTCAAGCGGCTTCTCGGCAGCTTCCTTCATTGCGGCATTAATTTCTTCCTTGGTCACGTTGCGCTTCATCACGGCCGTGAGGTCGGTCACACTACCATCGGCCGTCGGTACTCGCAGAGCAATGCCAGTGAGCAAACCTTTCATCGCGGGAATGACTTCGCCCACCGCTTTGGCGGCTCCAGTTGAAGTCGGCACAATATTCACTGACGCGGCACGGGCACGATACAAATTTTCGTGCTGCAGATCGAGCATACGTTGGTCATTCGTGTAGCTGTGGCAGGTCGTCATTAAACCTTTTTCGATGCCGAACTTATCGTTCAGCACTTTGACCATTGGCGCCAAACAATTCGTTGTGCAACTGGCATTAGAGACAAATTTCATTTCTGGCTTGAGTTCTTGATGATTAACACCCAGAACGCACGTTAAGTCTGGCTTGTCTTTGGCCGGAGCGCTTAGCACCACTTTCTTGGCACCAGCCTGAATGTGCGAATCGTAGCCAGCTTTGCCTTTGGCAGCGTCCGCTCGACCGGTAAAAATGCCGGTGCTTTCCACCACAATGTCTGCCTTCAATTTTCCCCATGGCAGCTTCGCCGGATCGCGCTCTTTCAAAATTTCGATCCGCTTGCCGTTGACCGTGATCGATGACTCGTCGTGTTCTACCGTGCCGTTAAAACGGCGATGCGTGCTATCGTATTTGAGCAGCGTGGCCAGCGTTTTGGTGTCAGTCAAATCGTTAATCGCAACGACGTCAAATTCACTTGAGCGAGCCGCCATATTGCGAAAGACCAACCGCCCGATCCGCCCAAAACCATTGATGCCAACTCGAATCGCCACTGCAACTCTCCTTCTTCAATAAGTAACGCGTTTCCTTCCGGTTTCAGGGCGGCAAATCGCCGACTTCCTACCCGGAAAAATCCTTGAAAATACAAACCGGCGATTATAACGGTAGTGGTTTGAGGCAGCAATCGGCCGAAAGCCACCAATGCTTGCTCTGTTAGAAGCCAGATTTGGGCTTAAACCACGAATCGTCCGTCTTCTGAAGATAACGAATGCCTTGTTTCAAATTCTTCGCTTAACCACTCCAGTCGTTCTTCAATCCAATCCTTTGCCGAAGGATCACACGGACAGGAAGGATGAAAAAGACAATCGAACATAAGGCATTTACTTCACCACAAAATTCACCAGCCGCCCTGGCACAACAATCGCCTTTACTACCGTCTTGTCGGCCAGCAAATCTGTGATTTTTTCATCGGCACGAGCGGCAGATTCCAGAGTAGCTTGATCGCTCCCTGCCGGCACGCTCACTTTGCCGCGCAGTTTGCCATTCACTTGCACCGGCACTTCAATGGTGTCTTCCCGCAGCCAACGCTCATCCGTCTTTGGCCAAGGTTCATAAGCAAGCGTCTTTTTATGTCCCAGCAGCTCCCACAGTTCCTCTGCTAGATGCGGGGCGAACGGCGAAAGCAGCAGCACGAGCTTCTCGATGGCTTCGCGCGGACGCACCTCTAGCTTGGTGAAGAAATTGGTGAATTCCATCATGCGGGCAATCGCCGTATTAAATTCCAGCCGCTGGATATCTTTAGTCACCGCAGCAATCGTTTTATGCAGCACGCGGTATTGTTCATCCGTCGGTGGCATGTCTTGCAGTGCTGGATTCAGTTCCAGTTGCTCGCTCCGTTCGGCCACGACGAGCCGCCACACTCGATCGAGAAATCCACGAACACCGTTCACCCCAGT
>CAZIGP010000011.1:0-4191 GCA_964538425.1 uncultured Pirellulales bacterium
TGTTTTCACCATTGAATAACTCAATCACAGGATCCAGCGGCGAACCTAATCGGCGGGCAAAGCACCGAATTTCGATTACTCTCCCCTTCTCAGCCTTAAAGCGGTAATAATCCAACTCGCCATCTTTGCTAACGATACCATTGATCGCCGATGGTATTTCAATTGCCATTGCATTGTCGAAGTTCTCGTGCGAACCGTTTTCTAAAACATTCGGCAAATCAATCATGCGAATGGGAATAGACGCCGGTGATGTGCCGCGTTCAGTTTCGACAAATAGTTTGTAGTCCGGTTCACCGGTTTCAGGCAATTTAATCTTGCGGCAGAATTCACCGCCGATGTCTCCCAGAAAGCGAAATTCGATTTCTTCCCCAGGCTTACCTCCAACAGGTAGCGCGGCTACTGGCTGAGAAAATGTGCCCACGTGCATTCGATAGTTGCAATTACCGTTGCCGGAAAAGGTCGTATCGCGCACTTGAATGATGTAATGACCATCGGCCGGTACAAGGATGCCGGCCACGCAATCTTGTCGTACTAAAGGATGATCATCGCAAACAGCCAGTTGATGCTGTTGGTCGTCGAAAATTGCCACATAGGGATCGAACAGCGTGCGGCCTAAACGCAACCCCTCGACAACAACGACTAACCGCTGATCTTTTTTCGCATCAACCGTAAAGTAATCAACGTCCTCATTTTCAATGATGCCCGTGGCTGTGGCATTCAAATCAATCTTCTGCGCTTGTTTAATTTCGTTATTCGGCTCTTGCTCAGTCACCGTAGGTAAGGTGCCGACATAAAAAGTACGCAGCTCGCTAAGACCGGTTGCTGATCGTACCCGCAAGGCATGTTCACCCAATTTGCAGTCCGCAGCGATCTGAATTTTTGCTTGAACTTTGCCATCGCGAAATTCAATTTTGTTGACAGTAATTCCAGGCTCGTACCACATGATCTCGGCAGCATCTTCGAGACGATTGCCTTCGATGATTAAGTCAACATCGCTGCCTCGCTGCCCCCCGGGTGGCAACACGCGGCTGACCGACGGTTCGGTGGCCAACAAAATGGATGTACTTTGCACCCACATTTCTGCGAGCACAAACAAGTAAAATCCAACGAGTTGCACTTTCGGCGTAGATTTCATCACTACACCTTTAAATTAAGCCAATAACTCTTTACGAACTTTACCACCATCGACGATTTCAATCGGTCGATTGCCAGGAGCCATCAATTCCTTCTCTGCATTAATGCCCAAGCAGTGGTACACCGTCGTAGCCATATCTTCGATCGTAAGCGGGTCATCCTGCGGTTCAGAAGCCGTCGCGTCAGAACTTCCATACACGCTGCCTCGCTTAATGCCGCCACCAGCTAACACAATACTGAAGACTTTTGGCCAATGGTCACGGCCAGCATCACGGTTGATCTTCGGCGTTCGGCCAAATTCGGACGACACCATCACAAGTGTTGAATCAAGCAAGCCACGTCGTTCCAAGTCGCGAATCAATGTGGCAAATGCCTGATCGAATGGAGGCAATTGTCCCGTGACATTTCCTTTAATCTGCTGATGATGGTCCCAGCCGCCATAAGTCAAGTTCACAAATCGCACGCCACTCTCGACAAGTCGCCGCGCCAATAGCATTCGCTGGCCGGCTGCGCTTTGGCCATATTCATCTCGCAGTGCTTGCGGCTCCGCTTCGATATTGAAAGCCTCACGAGCTTTTTGTGAACTCACCAGCGAATAGGCGCGCTCGTAAAACGTATCCATCGCCGCCAACTTGTCTGATTTTTCTAACGAGCGAAAATGGCCGTTCACCGCTTCCAACATACTTCGGCGCGCTGCAAAACGAGCATCATCTACTTCGCCCGGCAAATTCAAATCACGCACTTTGAAGCCCTTGTTCGCGGGGTCGGCGCCCAAACTAAACGGCCCAAAAGCCGAGCTTAAATAGCCCGAACCGGCATCAGGCGCCGATTGATTCGGAATGCACACATACGGTGGCAAATTTTCCCGCGATCCGAATTCATGAGAAACGACACTGCCAAAGCTGGGATACAGCAACGCCGGACTGGGCTTGTAACCCGTGAACATGTTGTGCGTGCCCCGTTCATGGGCAGCTTCACCATGCGTCATTGAACGGCAAACAGTAATTTTGTCGGCGATGTCCGCGGTTTGTTTGAGCAGTTCATTGAAACGCACACCCGCTAGCTTGGTGTCGATCGAATTCATTTCGCCGCGATATTCAACCGGCGCGTACGGCTTGGGATCGAACGTTTCCTGGTGAGCCATTCCGCCGGGCATGAAAATATGGATGACACTTTTGGCTGTGCCTTCGCGGCTTTCAAAATGCTTTGCGTCGCCGCGGACTCGCTTCAAACCCAAAAATTGGCCGAGCGACAATCCTAATCCGCCAATCATACCTACTTGGAGAAAGTCGCGACGGCTAGGCTTGAAATGGGCCGGATCGTCACGCCACGTCACGACTCGTGCGGAGCTGTTCATTGCAAACTCCTTCAAGTTGTAAGGAAAAAATCCTTAACGCGATCGATTTTATGGATATCAGGCAACGGATTCGCTTCACCAATCATTCTTCGCGCAGCATACAACCACAGTAGGCGAACCGGGTGGCTAGTGAATCCAAGGCAAGCAGGCGGGGAGTGAAACTCGCTTGGCGGTGTAGTTGGAGGGACCGAAGCGTTGCCAACGGTGGGGATTGTTGACACGTCCGGCAATTCATCGGAGCGGCTGCTAATATATCAAAGCCATATCAAACGTCAAGTTTTTTGTATCCGTCAATACGATCGCAACCGGTTAAGACCGGGAGTTCAAAATGGGAAAGTACGCCATACTGGCCACAAATTGGCCTCCTCCCACTATTTATCCTGCTTCTCTTAACTTGAACCCCTGACTTTGCAAACCTAACAAAAAACCCGACGCACCAGACTAGTCAAACTGTCCGATGCGTCGGGTAAACTTCTTAAATTTTCGTACGCAAACTAAGGTTTTATCTCATTCACTTTTAAGTCAATATTACTGCGGCGCTGCCTTATTGCGGTACTGCGGCGGCACTCACAACACTACTGAGGGGGTCAGCTACCGGAGCTGCTTGCTGCTCGACGGCTTGTGCCGAAACAGGTGCTTTGCAGCGGGCGATGAAATTGATGATCACACCGGTCGAATCACGAGTGGTTTCAATTGCACTCATATCGTAACCAGCCTTTTCATAGAGCGCGAAACAATCTTCCTCGGTGCGTTGGAAGAAATACCAATCGAGCAGCCATTGGTATTCGGCGGTGTCATACAACCGGCAGTCTTTGTAAGCGACGTAGACAATGCCGCCGTCATGAACCGATTCCCGCCAACCTTGCAGAAGCGGAATCAAATATTCATCGGGAATATAGTCGCACAATCCAACGCTATAAATCAAATCGCTGCGACCAAACCGGCGAACGTTGGCCGAAGCCGAAGTCATTCGCAAAGCATTGTATTTTACGTACTCCATCGACATATTGTCGGGTAACATCGGAGCAACATTGCTTCGTACGTAATCCAAAGCTTCGTCATCGTTATCAACACATGTGAACAAAACATAAGTATCACTAGGAACTCGGAAATCCTCAGTGAACTCTCGGCAAGCGCCACAGGCTACGTCGAGAACTGAAATCTTGCCATCGCGCCGAGCAAACTCTTCCACAAGGAAATGGCGGAGTGCAATCATTCGACCGGCAACAGCGCGTGCCAACGTAAAGTTGAGCAAGTAGCGATCGATGTAACCGCCAAGGCCCTTCGATTTAGGCACGTTATTATAAATGGCCGTGAGCAGTTGATAGTCGCCAGGATAACCGCGCGGCTTGGAGATCGAACGGTCCATCACCCAACTTTTACTTCCCCAAGGCCAAATCGCTTCACGAAAGCGGGTTTGAATATCTTTGAGTCGTTGTGGATCTTCGCTGGCTAGCTCAGCTTGCAACTTATTGCATTCAGCGAGAGCTTGCTGGAAACATTCAGCAACCTCGGCAAGAATTACTTCGGAAGTAGGATCCGAGTTCGGATCGATCCGAGCATCGAGATCCTGTAATGCGCTGATTAAACGAGAAACGTGCTGCGAGAAGAAATTTTCAATGTTAGCAGACATAGATTCTGACCCCTTAGAAGTAGGAAAAGTATTCGTTCATCCTTGCCCAAAAAGTGAAAAACATTAA
>CAZIGP010000011.1:4201-17123 GCA_964538425.1 uncultured Pirellulales bacterium
GAACTCGGCGAGGGCGGATTCGGCAGCGTCTGGATGGCCGAGCAATCGCACCCGTCGATCACCAGGGTAACAACTGCCTGTGACAAGGGGTTGTCACTGCTTCAGAAAATTTTCCTGGTCGATCCTTCGGTTATGTGCTTTTGTTTTGAAAGTGGCAAGCAAGAATTAAACAATATCTGGCTCGATTCAGCGATTTTTTTAGCACGAGGTAGCAATTGTACTGCTTAGGCAAAAGATACAGCCAAAAAAGTAATTTCCTCGATGGCTTCGATAAAACAACAGAAAAATTATTGCCGAATCAACACCTTCCGATGCCGATTCGCAAACGATTTATTTCGATCACACAAGGCTGTTAAGAACCGCATGACCGGGCTTTTTGATACATTTCGGCTTAATTTCTCACCCGCTTTTTCCTGACTCAAGCTAGGTTTAAGTAGCCGAAATTCTGGAAATCTCCGTGTGATGCGAGAAGCCTCTGGCGGCTCAGGTTGATTAGACGGCATGACCGGATTTCGAGATGTCATTAATTCATGCTTGCCCTTAGCGCAGAGGCATATCCTTGGAAAGCTCAAAACACGTTGAGAATGCGAACTCGACATCAGCCGTAGCTTCTACAAGGATCGCATCACGTTTTACGTTGCGTGAATGTTGCCGCAAAAATCGCAATGTTCAAACGTACCTCGCCAAAGATGACGACGGACGCGATGTAGTTGTTAAGCTACTCGCCACGGGTGCAGTACACCCAGCCGCTTTAATGCGAGCAGAATACGAAGCAAACCACCTGCAACGATTGACAAGTGCATGGGTGGCGCACACCGTTTATGTTGGCCGCGAAAACGACGACCTCGCGCTCGTTTATCAATTTGTTCCCGGAATGATGCTGGCCGATCAGCTTCGCTCGGGGCCATTGAGTTTGTCCGAAACATTAATTGTCGGTCGTGCATTGTTTTCAGCACTACGTGATATTCATCAACACGGCGTCTTGCATCGAGGTATCAGACCACAAAATATCGTCGTAAATGGGTTTAACACGATTTCGTCAGCCATCGTGTTGCCAGTTGAACCCACCGCGGCGCTCGGTCTCGAAGATACCACGGTTCAAGAGCAAGCACTGCAAGCCGCATGGTACCTCTCTCCAGAGCAAGCCGGCTCGCTTGATCATGACATGTCCGAAGCTGCGGATTTGTATTCCGCCGGTGTGACCCTGTTTCATTGTCTTGCAGGTCAACCTCCATTTGCCGGCAAAGAATTGGGCGAGGTGCTTTTTGCTCACATGACGGCTCAAGCGCCAGAACTTCGCTCACTAGGTCTCCAAGTTCCGCGGGCATTGGAAGAAGTCATTCAACGCTTGTTGCGCAAAGACCCACAAGATCGCTATCAAACCGCTGCAGGAGTGCTTGCCGATTGGGAGGCCATTGCAACAGGCATAGCGCGGGGTGAATCAGAACCTTCGGTGGTGATTGGCTCTTGTGATACACGCCAAACACTTACGGAACCCGCTTTTGTAGCTCGCGCTCAAGAAATTGGTTCTTTCGACGAGCAACTCGAACTTGCATCCCACGGCCATGCCAGTCTCGTCCTCCTCGAAGGCGAATCAGGCAGCGGAAAAACGCGACTGCTCACGGAGGCCACACACCGCGCCACAGCACGAGGCTTCTGGGTCCTGTGGGGGCAAGGCACCAGTGATGTAGCTCGGGAGCCATTCTCGTTACTCAAAGGCATTGTTGAAGGTTTTGTCTCGGCTGCAAATGGCACTCCTGGTTTGGCCGAATCGGTTCGTCAACGATTAGGCGAAAATGCTCCTGCGGTTGGCGCGGCGCTTCCAGGCTTAGCAGAAATTTTAGGACCTGCGGAGGACTACGCCTTAGCGCCAGAAGCAACGGGTGAAATGCGCACCCTCAACGCATTAACCAGCTTCCTGAATGCCTTAGGCACTCCAGAACGACCTGTGTTATTGGTCCTCGACGATTGCCAATGGGCCGATGAATTAACTTTTCGCTTGTTGCGTCGTTGGCCTGCACGAGACGACGTGAACCTTGGTCCTCGGCATGTTATTTTGGTCGGCGCATTTCGCAGCGAAGAAGTACCTGACCATCATTTACTGCGCCGTGTAGGACCAGATCTACATCTACGATTATCGCCTTTCGAATCAGCCGAAATCGCCCAATTGGTAGAGTCAATGGCTGGTGTCTTGCCTGAACAAGCAATTGCGGCTGTCGTTCATCTGGCCGAAGGCAGCCCATTTATGGCCTCGGCGGTGCTGCGCGGGTTAGTGGAAACAGGCGTGTTGATTCGTGAATCCAATGAATGGCGAGTCGGAAATTTGAACTTAGATGAAGTGCAATCATCAAGTCGCGCAGCCGATTTCTTGGCTCGTCGTCTCGAGTTGTTGCCCGATACAACACTTCGGTTACTCTCCACTGGCGCAGTTTTGGGAAAAGAATTCGAGATTGACGTGGCCGGTAAATTGGTTGGTTATTCACCAGAACAAGTCATTACGTCGCTGGACGTGGCGCGCGCCCGACGTTTGGTTTGGTTAAGACCCGATGGCACACATTGTGTTTTCGTACATGACAAAATTCGCTCGACCTTGCTCAACCTGTTGCCGGCTTCGAATCGGCGCAAATTGCATGCGCAAGCGGCCGGGTTGCTCCAGCGACAAGATGAACACCGCGCCGCAGAAATCGCCTACCACTTCGATGCTGCGGAAGATCCCCAATCTGCGTTGCCGTACGCCTTGCAAGCCGCAGCCAAAGCACGCGCTCGATATGCTCTCGAAGCAGCCGTTCAACAATATCTGATTGCAGAACGCGGAGCCGCCTTTGCTGATACAAACACTCGCTACCAGGTAGCCGAGGCATTGGGTGAGGTGCTGTTGCTTGCTGGTCGATACGATCAAGCGGGAGAGAAATTCGAGGCCGCGGTTGAATTGGCGGAAGGAACCTTTGCTCAATCGCAAATTCGTAACAAACTCGGCGAACTGGCCTTTAAACGCGGCGATATGGAGCGATCGATCGAATACTTCGAAGCCGCGCTGCAAATGCTGGGAAAAAAGGTCCCGCATAAAAATATCATTGTTTATCTCTTGATGCTCTGGGAAGGATTCATTCAAACGTTGCACACCTGGTGGCCCAAAAGATTCGTGCATCGATACCAACGTCAGCCCAATAGTAGCGAACGGCTGATCCTCCAATTAATGAGCAACTTAGCTCATGGTTATTGGTATTGTCGTAGTCCTTTGCACACTCTTTGGGCTCATCTTCGCAATTTAAATTTGGCAGAGCGTTATACAACCACGCCTGAGCTGGGCTTGGCTTACGCCGAACATGCACCTGCGATTGCTCTCGTTGGGCTCCATCATCGAGCGAAAAACTATGCTGAAAAATCTCTAAGAATTCGCCAAGATTTAAACGACCTTTCCGGCCAGGCGCAAGCGATCCATTACCATGGCATCGTTCAATATGGATGCGCAGAATATCAGCAGTCGATTAAAAAATGCCGAGAAGCCATCCGTCTTTTAGAACGGACAGGCGATTATTGGCAGGTCCATATCGCTCGCTATCAAATTGCAGCCGCGCTATATCACCTGGGCGATTTAGCCGGCGCGGTTGAAGAATCGCAACTCAATTACAAATCGGGCATCGAACTAGGCGATGAACAAGCGTCCGGAATCATTCTCGACGTTTGGGTTCGTGCCGCAGAAAATTCTATTCCTCAACACATCCTCGCCAAGGAATTGGAGCGACTGCGACACGATGCTCAAGGACGCGCACAAGTGTTGTTCGCAAACGGTCTGCAATTATTGCGTGGAGGAAATCCCGCAGGTGGGGCCGAGTTTATTACCCGCGCCCAAGAAGTCGCTCATGCGGCCGGCGTCCGCAACGCTTACACACTTTCGTTCTTGCCGTGGCTAGCTACAGCACTGCGTCAGCAAGCCATCGGGCTTGTCGGTCAAACTCCAGCTCTACGCTGCGAATTATTACAACGTGCCGAACGCGCAGCTCGCCGGGCGCTACTCACAAAATTTATCTGCCCCAACGATACGCCGCACGCACTACGAGAATTGGGTCTGCTGTTGGCCATGCGCGGATGCACACGCCGTGCTAAACGTTGTCTCGACAAAAGTTTGGCGCTCGCCAAACGGCAATCCGGCAGGTTAGATTATGCTCAAACATTGCTGGCCCGCGCAGAATTGGGCGAAGAATTAGATTGGCCTCAGGCCAAAGAAGACAAAGCAGAAGCGCAAGCCATTTTAGGTGAGCTGCACGCTTTCTCAACGCCGCAGCAACTTGTCGGGCAAAAGGCGGAAAACGTCAGTCTTTCGCTGGTTGATCGGTTCGATGCCGTGCTAGATAGCGGGCGCCACATTGCTTCCGCGCTTTCACCGGCCGTAATTCAAGCTGAAACTCGCAATGCCGCCTTGCGCCTGCTGCGCGCCGAACACTGTATTGTTCTGCGCATCATTCAACAAAATGGCGTTTCTGAGTTCATGCCCATTGCTGGTAGCATACCCGGCACATGGAATGAGGCGAAAATTAACGAGGCGCTGCAAATCCGCCGTGCAGTCGCTTTTTCAGAAAACAGTCCCCAGCGAAGCGCTGATGCCGCATCAACCGGCGGCAAGCGTTCCGTTTTGTGTGCTCCACTCTACGCTCGTGGAGTGGCCGTTGCCTGCTTGTACGCTACTCACGAACACGTGCGCGATCTATTTGGCGCCGACGATGAACGCTTGGCCGATTACATTGTCACCATTGCTGGTGCCGCGCTCGAAAACGCCGAAGGCTTTGCCCAACTGCAAGCCTTGAATGAAAACTTGGAACGCCGTGTCGAAGAGCGCACCGCAGCCGTCGAAGCACGATCGCAAGAACTTGCCCGTTCAAATCAAGAATTGGAACGCGTCGCCCAGGAACTGCGTCAAGCACAACAACAATTAACCGTCGCCAAGCAAGCAGCCGAAGCGGCCAGCGAAGCCAAAAGCCGGTTCCTCACGGCAATGAGCCATGAAATTCGTACGCCGCTTAATGCCGTGATCGGCATGACCGAATTGACGCTGAAATCAACGCTCACTTCCCCGCAACGAAACAATCTGACGATCTCTAAAGATTCCGCAAAAACCTTGCTCACCTTGCTCAACGATCTTTTGGATTTTTCGAAGATCGAAGCCGGTCGGCTCGAATTGGAATGCATCCCGGTTTCCGTTCGCGATGTACTCGGCGATGTGGCCCAGCTTATGGCCGTTACCGC
Organism: uncultured Pirellulales bacterium; assembly: GCA_964538425.1. Taxonomy (GTDB): domain Bacteria; phylum Planctomycetota; class Planctomycetia; order Pirellulales; family JADZDJ01; genus JADZDJ01. The sequence goes on from CAZIGP010000011.1 coordinate 9,446, forward strand.
GGCGCGCAAAGGCTTGGAACTAAGCTTCCGCGTCGATCCAGCCGTGCCCGAAACATTGCTCGGCGATCCAATGCGATTACGGCAGGTATTGATGAACCTGCTCGGCAACGCCATCAAATTCACCGAACGCGGCGAGGTCTTTGTCTTGGTAGAAGCCCCGCAGAAAAACGATTTAACGACAACTTTGCATTTCTCAGTAAACGACACGGGCATCGGTATTTCGCCCGACAAGCAACACTGCATTTTCGAGGCCTTCCGACAAAGCGATAGCTCGATGACACGGCGCTTCGGCGGCACAGGTTTGGGCCTAGCCATCTCGTCGCAATTAGTCACATTGATGGCCGGACGCATCTGGGTTGAAAGCCAACTTGGCACCGGCAGCCAGTTCCATTTCACGGCAAATTTGCAAAGCGTTGCACAACCGCCCAAACCGGCAGCCTGGAAGCTTTCAACGCCGCGCAAAGCGATGCTCCTTTCCACAAATGCTCGGACACAAGAAGTTTATGCGGCACAGCTGGCGGGCTTGGGCTTAGAAATGCAATTTTTCCAACCGAACGATCCTCAAGTAGAACGATTATTGCGAGCTGGCGCCGACGAGCCATCCATTGACCTGATTATTGTGGACGTCTCCGCCGGCAAACCAGAAGAAGTGGAATGGATTGAGTTCGTTTGCGGCGTGGCGGTAAATCCTCCGCCAATCGTGGCGCTACTCGCTGCGGTGGATGAGCGTTTGCCTCATCAATGCCGAAAACTTGGAGCAACTCATTGCTTGACAAAGCCAGCCCGGCCAAGAGATTGGGAAGGATTGCTACGAGAAGTATTCACCTCCGACGCGCAGCGTGAAATTTCTACCGACAGCGCAACGACCACGCCGACCCGATCGCTGCGCGTTTTGGTGGTAGATGACAGTCCGGTAAATGTCGAAGTCGTCGCAGGATTGCTCGATTTAGCCGGTCATCAAGTCGAGCGGGCCGGTTCAGGTCGCGAGGCCGTGGAATTTTGCGGTCGAGAACAATTCGACATTATTCTTATGGATCTAGAAATGTATGACATGGACGGCCTCACGGCCACGGCAGCGATTCGCCAACTTGAAACTCCGCTAGGCCGACACACGCCTATTATTGCGCTAACTGCCCACACCGTCGACGGCTACCAAGACCGTTGCCTTTCCGCCGGCATGGACGGCATCCTTTCAAAGCCGCTAAATCCCGACGAATTATTCGAGCTACTCGCCAAATTCGCCGTGTTAACGCCCGTCGCCGAAACCGCGATTTCCTAAAGTATCGAACGCCACCCGCATCCAGCGGATATCGCGAGCCAAACAACTCTTGAAGACTATGGCCGCCAGCTTTTCGTTGGCCTGCGAATGTTTTAGAATCGCTCCATGGCCAGTAATAAAATTCACATCATCGGCATTGGCGACGACGGGCTCGAAGGCATCACCGCACAGGCAAAACGGCTGATTGACGAAGCCGATTTGCTGCTCGGCGCGGAAAGCACGCTCAAATTGGTTCCGCGCGGCAGCAGCGAACGAATGATCGTCGGCGCCGATTTGGAAGATGCCGTACATCGCATTTCAGCAGCCAGCAGCAAACGAGTCGTCGTGCTAGCCACCGGCGATCCGCTGTTCTATGGCGTCGCCAGATACCTTTGTGACAAGCTTGGCAAAGAACGATTCGACGTCGTGCCGCATGTCAGCACCATGCAAATGGCATTTGCCCGAGTCAAAGAAAGCTGGGAAGACGCCTATCTCACCAATTTGGCAACCAATCCGCTCGATGCCGTCGTCGAAAAAATTCGCGTGGCCGACACCGTGGGATTGTTTACCAGCGATCGATTCTCACCGAGCGATGTGGCTCAAACGCTGATGGATGCCAACATCAATTATTTCCATGCGTATGTTTGCGAAAATCTCGGCTCCCCCGACGAACGCGTTACGCAAGGCTCACTCGATGAAATCACACGTGAAGAATTCGGCTCGCTGAACGTGATGATTTTGGTCCGTCGAACCGAAACTCCCGACCAACCGAGCGATGCACACCTCACGCGACGCTTCGGCAATCCCGACGAGATATTTTTACAATCGCGACCCAAGCGCGGCCTGCTCACGCCGGCTGAAGTGCGTTCCATCGCCCTGGCTGAAATGGCAATCGGCCCTGAAAGCATTGTTTGGGATGTCGGCGCGGGCAGCGGTTCGGTATCCGTCGAAGCAGCGATGCTGGCCGATCGCGGAACTGTGTACGCCATCGAGATGGATCCTGAAGACATCCATCTCATCCGCACCAACGCCGAACGATTTCATGTCAAAAACTTAACTCCCGTGCTCGGCCGCGCCCCGGAAGCCTGGGGCAACTTACCGCAGCCCGATTGTATTTTCGTCGGCGGTAGCGGCCGCGAAATTGCACGCATCGTCGAACTAGCATTCAAACAACTCAAACCTGGCGGCCGACTGGTCGCTAACGTCGGCAGCATCGAAAACCTCTCCGCCGTCGACCAAGGCCTCAATCGTATCGCCGGTGATGTGAAAGTATTGATGATCAACATAGCTCGCGGCACGCATCAGCTAGAACGAGTTCGATTTGGCGCACTCAATCCGTCGTTCTTATTGAGTGCTGTAAAGCCGCGATAAATTGATAGAAACTATGCCACAAGACCAATTGCTGGATGTCATTGCCGTCGGTGCTCATCCTGATGATGTTGAAATCGCCTGCGGCGGCACACTCGCAAAACTAGTCAAGCAAGGCTACCGCGTCGGTATCGTCGATCTGACCGACGGCGAACCGACGCCCGGCTCGCCTGGTCCTGAAGTTCGTCTGGCCGAAGCGGAAGCCGCTGCAAAAGAGCTCGGCGTCCACGAGCGCATCAACCTCGGCATGTCGAACCGCCGCTTGTTCGATTCGTTCGAAGCTCGCATTGCCCTCGGAAAAGTCTTTCGCCGCTATCGGCCCAAGTTGGTACTAGGCTTCGGTGAGAAAACTCCGCTCGCTTCGCCCGATCATTTTCAAGCGATGCAAATTACCGACGCCGGTATCTTCTATGCCCGGCTCACCAAGTGGGACGAGCACTTCGATAACCTGCCGGTCCATACCGTTTCGGCTTATCTTTATTACACACTCGCCTTCACTTCATTCGGTCCGCCCCCTGGAGCCGGTCACTTGGTCGTCGATATCGGCGACACGCTCGAAGCCAAACTGAAATCGATCGCCTGCTACAAAACCCAATTCGGCACGCAGCCCGAAAAGCGTATCGAAGAACGCGTGAAAGCTTTCGCTATCCAAATGGGCACGGCTGCAGGCTTTCCAGCCGGCGAACTCTTCGCCAGCCCGCGCCTCATCGGCACGCGCGACGTCATGCACTTCCTCTTCGGCCAAAAACCCGGCGACCAACCCGCCCCGCCCGAACCGCCGCGCTAATTCTGCTGAATCGGCGATCCGCTTAGGCCACAAAGAATCCAAAGCTAAAATCGTCCTCTCCCTCAAACACATCGTCAACTAAGGTCGCATCGCTGTCGAACCCACGCAGTCGCCCCACGCTGCCTGGCGATCCTTGACCGGTAATAATTTCATCCAGCGTATCAGCGTCGATGCTTTTGGTGGCGACGTGCACCGGCGCGTTGCGTCCCTCTCCGCTGCCATAAGCGGTAACACTCTTGAAGCGCGTTCCATTTGCGTTGAACATTTCAACGCGTCCGCGTCCGTTTTCCCCATTCCCCACAATAATCTCCGGCGTGGCATTCCCTCGCACGTTGCCAACGGCAACAAACACGCCGCCACGGTCGCCGGTATCAAACGGTAGAAATTCCAGCGTCGGCGACGCCAACGTCGATGGCGATGGAGCAGAAATGGTGGTCAAATCAAACACCCGCACCCGCGGCCCAATGCCAGGCCCATTGCCGACAACGATCTCTGCCTTACCATCTCCCGTTAAATCTCCGGCAGCCACTGTTGCGCCCCCTTGGAACGAGCTGCCGAAAGCTAAGAACGATTGAATCGGATTGTCCGAGATCGGATCCGGATTGGTCGACACAATGCCCACGCGATTCTTAAACACCTTCACTTGCGAGCTTAAGCCACTGCCAGGTGTGGTAATAAGATCCGGCCGCGCATCGCCATTCACATCCGCCACGGCGATAAACACACCGCCGCTAAAGCCGCTGTAAGCTTTCGTGCGATAATCCAGCAGCTCACTACCGCCAACGTCGAATACTTTCACCAGCGTCGACATGCCTGCGCCGGGAGCAGTAATAATTTCCGCTTCGCCGTCGCCGTTCAAATCGGCAACCGCCACGCGTACTCCACCACTAAAGCCGGACGAATACGCCAAGAAACTGGTCACTACACTCCCGTCGTCGACGTCGATCAACTTAACGCGAGGCCGAGCCCCGGCTTCCGCGCCAACCACCAACAGCTCCCCAGGCTGATAGACCGGTGTAACAACCACATCAATTTCGTCGCTGGCATTCGCGGTGTTGCTGTTCGATGCTTCCGTGCCGATCGCAGCAACCGTCAGCGTAAAATCGGTGTCGTTATTGGTTGCCGGCAAAATCGAAAGCCCCGCTAACTCCGCCGGTGTGAATTGCCACACACCGCCCCCCAGATTCGATCCAACGGGCGTGTTGCCGTTCCAGAATGTAGCACCAACCGGCACGCCCGAAATTCGAATCGAAACCGACTCCGAACCATCGCTATCAACTAGCGAAGCGGCGATGGAAAGTAAAATCTTACTGTTCTCCGCTCCGCTGGCATCGCTCACCACCAAGTTGGGCTGGTCAGCCACCGCATTCACGGTGATGTTGAACGTATCGACGGTTTGGGCCGTGTCGTCATTGCTCGACTCGGTGGATTTGGTCGTGACCGTCAGTGTGAAATCAGCGTCGCTATTCGCAGGTGGCGTAATCTTCAGCCCGGCCAATTGCCCCGCCGTCAAATGCCAAACACCTCCGCCTTGGTCAGTTCCCGTCGAAAGTGACGCCCCCGTCGGAACGCCGCTAACAATGACGAGCAATACTTCACTGCCATCGGCATCGGCCAATGCCGCACTGATGTCCAGCGCAATGACGGTGTCTTCATTGCCGCTGACATCCCCCGCGTTCAAGTTCGGTACATCGGCTACAGCCGCTACAGTAACACCGAACGTATCAACAGCTTGGGCGGTGTCACTGTTACTCGACTCAGTAGACTTGGCCGTGACGGTCAGCGTGAAATCAACATCACTGTTTGCCGGTGGCGTGATCTTTAGTCCGGTCAATTGACCAGACGTCAAATGCCAAACGCCGCCACCTTGATCGCTGCCAGCCGACAATGTCGCTCCGCCCGGCACGCCACTGACAATAATCAGCAACGTCTCGCTGCCATCGGTGTCGTTCAGCGCCGCACTGATGTCGAGCGCAATAGTGGTGTCTTCATTCCCAGCAACATTCTCAGCATTCATGTTCGGCGCATCGGCTACACCCGCCACGCTGACATTGAATGTGTCAACGGCTTGAGCGGTGTCGCTATTACTCGACTCGGTGGATTTGACGGTGACAGTCAGGGTGAAATCGGCGTCGCTGTTCGCCGGTGGCGTGATCGTCAGCCCAACCAATTGTTCAGCCGTCAAATGCCAAACACCACCTCCTTGGTTGGTTCCCGCCGAAAGTGATGCTCCTGTTGGAACGCCACTGACAATAACAAGCAGCGTTTCACTGCCATCGGTGTCGACCAATCCAGCAGAAACATCCAGTGGAATCGCCGTGTCTTCATTGCCGCTGGCATCGCCTGCGTTCAAGCTCGGCGTATCTGCCACGGCCGCCACAGTAATATTAAACGTATCAACCGCTTGGGCTGCATCATTGTTACTCGATTCGGTAACCTTGGCCGTGACAGTCAGTGTGAAATCAGCGTCGCTATTCGCAGGTGGCGTAATCTTCAGCCCGGCCAATTGACCAGACGTCAAATGCCAAACGCCGCCACCTTGGTTGATTCCCGCCGAAAGTGATGCCCCCGTGGGAACACCACTGACAATGACAAGCAGTGCCTCACTGCCATCCGTATCGGTAAGCGCCGCGGTGATATCCAGCGGTATCGCCGTATCTTCATCGCCACTGACATCACCCGCATTCAAGCTCGGCGCATCGGCAACACTTGCCACGGCAACGTTAAACGTGTCAACGGTTTGAGCCGTATCTCCATTACTCGACTCGGTAGCCTTAGCCGTGACGGTCAACGTGAAATCGGTGTCACTGTTCGCGGGCGGTGTAATTTTTAATCCCGCGAGTTGAGCATGCGTTAGGTGCCAGACTCCGCTACCTTGATCGGTTCCTGCCGAAAGTGTTGCGCCGTTGGGAACACCAGAGATGATAATCAACAGGCTCTCACTGCCATCGGTATCGTTGAGCGCCTCGCTAATATCCAGCGGAATCGCTGTATCTTCGTTGCCGCTGGCATCGTCAGCGTTCACGTTCGGCGCATCAGCCACAGCGGCAACCGTGATAGAAACCGTCGCAACATTGCTCTCCATATCACCATCACTGGCCTTGAAGGTGAACGAATCGGAGCCGCTGTAATTCGGATCGGGCAGATAAGTGAATTCGCCGGTGTCAGGATCGAAGTCTGTAATCGTACCATGTTCCAGCCCGGCCACGATTTCGAACGTCAAATCGTCGTCTTCCGCATCGTCAGCGGTGAGCGTTCCACTGACCGACTCATCTTCATTGATCGAAGGCGATTGGTCGTTGGCTGTCGGCGCTGTGTTGGAAAGCAGCCGCACGTTTCCGGTAGCAGTTTCATAGCGGATAAATAACGGATCAAGAACAATCTCGCCGTCATCGTAATTATTGAAAGTGCCGACGAGCACAGCCGCGTCGATCAGCGTTACTGAGTCGCCAAGAGTCGGAGCATAATTCACGTCAATATCCAGCGTGGCATTACCGAGCGTGGCAGTTCCAGTCACAACAAATCGGTCATGATCGAAGCCTGGAGATAGCGGGCCGTCGACCTCCATTCGCAGCACATCGTTGTCGTTTAACGTCAGGCTGCCGTTGATCGTTACGCTGCCAAAGCTCGCACCAGGAGCAAGCGTAACAATTGCATTCGTCGCATCGACGCTTCCCGTATAAGTTCCGCTGGCAATGTTAATCGTTCCGCCCGACGCCGCGGCCAAATCGACCGCATCCTGAATCTGAGCTGAAGTGTGCTGCACATGGATGGTCGTTGCCGCACCGCTCAGTCCACCTGTTGCGGTTAGGTTTGCCTGAAGATTTACCACCGTGGATTTCAACTTCAAGTGCGGCGACACGGTAATCGCGCCGCTTACAGTAATCGCTCCACTCTCGGCATCGCCAATTTCAATGGTTCCCGCCGTAATGCGATCAAGTTCTCCATCCGTGATGCCCAGCGTCAGCGGCGATCCACTCAGCACGTCGTCACCGCCAAGGTCGATTTGTGTGCCCGTCGTGCGAGGGCGGATCGTGGCTACCGCGTTACCACTGGTGCCAGCGCGGATGGTTGAGGCGGTAGTGATGCCCAACGTATCGGCAATCAATGTTACATTCGCCGTTCCGCCACTGGAAATTGCGGAACTGCTTTCCATGCGAATGGCGATGCTGTTCGCTATGCCAATTCCTTCGACCACCACTGCGCCGCCGCTGGAGGTGATTTCTGCGCCGGATGCGATCACGTAGACGCCGACATTGCCAATG
>CAZIGP010000012.1:0-16772 GCA_964538425.1 uncultured Pirellulales bacterium
TTCGATGAGTTCGGACCGGAACGTGTGCACGATGGCCCGCTTTGTGAGGCAGCGACCACCGGCTTCGGCGTCGGTCTAGCCATCAGCGGGATGCAGGCGATCGTCGAAATCGAATTTATGGATTTCATGACGCTCGCGGCCGATGCAGTCGTAAATCAGGCGGCGAAGATGCGGTATTTCTTCGGAGGTCAGGTTCAAGTGCCACTGATCGTTCGCACCCCTGTTGCCAATCGCCTGGGTCTGGGTTCGCAACATTCGCAAAGTCTGGAAGCGTGGTTCATGCACGTGCCAGGATTGCGCGTCGTGATTCCCTCCAACGCGACCGACGCCAAAGGCCTGATGATCGCCGCCATTCGCGACCGCAATCCGACTGTCTTTGTCGAGTTGGTTCGCCTCTACGCGAGTAAGGCGCCCGTCGAAGAAGAAGATGAACCAATTCCACTCGGCAAACTGCGCGTGGCTCGCCAGGGAGCCGATGTGACAATCGCTACATATAGCGGCATGGTCAAGCCGTCGCTCGATGCGGCGGCGAAACTTATCGACGAGGGCATCGACTGCGAAGTCCTCGACCTTCGGTGCCTGGCACCCCTGGATCGCGAGGGGCTTTGCGCCTCGGTTCGAAAGACCGGCAGACTGGTCGTCGCCCACGAAGCAGTCAAAACCGGCGGCGCTGGTGCAGAGATTGCGCAGTCCGCGATGGAGGGTGCCTTCGATTTTCTCCAGGCGCCAATTCAGCGAGTTGCATCGAAGGACTTACCCATACCCTGCGGCAAACTTCAAGACTCCGTCTTTCCCAGCACCGCTGACGTTGAGAACGCGGTTAGGAGCATCATGCAATGATTCCATCCGAACTCAAACTTCAGACTTTGCTTGCGTGGTACGAGCAAATGTGCCTAATTCGATTTTTCGAAGAAAACGCCATCAGCAGCTATCGCAAAGGCCTGTTCACCGGAAGCACGCATCCCTGTATCGCGCAGGAGGCAATCGCGGTCGGAGCGGCGGCCGCAATCGAACCCAACGACTACGTGCTGGCGACATACCGCGGGCATGGACACGCCCTCGCTAAAGGTCTCGACGCCAAACGCGTCATGGCGGAATTATTCACCAAATCTATCGGATGCAGTGGTGGACGCGGTGGCTCCATGCACCTGATCGACGTAAGCAAAGGCTTGCTGGGCACCAATGCTATCGTCGCGGCGCAGATTCCCATTGCAGGCGGGGTTGCGCTCGCCAGTAAGTTGAAGAAAGACGGCCGCGTTACGGTGGTTTTCTTCGGTGACGGCGCCACCTGCGAAGGGGCGTTTTTCGAGACGCTCAACATGGCGACCTTGTGGAAAATCCCGCTCATCTTCGTCTGCGAGAACAACGGTTTTGCAATTTCTGTGCGAACGGAGAACGCGATTCCTCTTGAGCGCATCGCCCAGCGAGCCGCCGGCTTTGGTTTGCCGGGTGTGACGGTGGACGGCAACAATCCGTTGGACGTTTACGCCGCGGTACGCGAAGCGGCCACGCGCGCCAGACGCGGGGACGGGCCGACCCTGGTCGAGTGTAAGACGGTTCGCTGGGAACGTCATAGCGCCATTTGTGCCGGAAGTTACAAAGACGAAAACGAAGCGACAAAGTGGAAAACGGTGGACCCGATTCCGCGCTTCTCACGCACACTGCGCGAAAATGGCGCGACAGAAGCAGATTTGCAGGACCGTCAGGCACGCGCCAAGCGTACCGCCGATGAAGCGATCGACTTCGCTATCAAGAGTGAAGCCCCGCCTCCGGAGTCCGTCGGGGATTTTGTATATGCCTGAACCGATGCAAACGATTGTAGACACGCATGTTCACTTCGCCGACCCGGCGAAGTTCGAGTATCCGTGGCTCGCGTCGGTGCCATCACTCCAACGGACATTTTTGCCCGCCGACTTTTCGGCAGCCTTCGCCACTTCGAGGGTGACCAAGCTAGTGTTCGTCGAATACAACGTCCGCGCGGATCAATGCGAGCAAGAAGTGGCATGGATCGAAAGTCTAGTTTCCGCCGAACCGAGACTGGCCGCCATCGTCGCCTTCGGCGATCTAACCATCAGCGATGAACGGCAACGTACTGCCTTGTTAGAGCGATTGCTGGCAAGGCCACTGGTTCGTGCAATCCGCCACAACATTCAAGGGCAGCCGAAACGCTTTTGTCTTCAGCAGTCGTTCATCGACGGTGTCCGAACTGTGCATCGTCTCGGTGGCCACTTCGAGTTGTGCGTCATGCATGATCAGCTCGACGACGTGGTCGAGCTGATCCGTTCTGCACCGGATGGATACTTCGTAGTCAATCACGCCGCAAAACCGTCGATCAAGAGCAACCTCCAGCAACCTTGGCGAGCGAAGATGGCTCAGCTTGCTTGTTTCGACAATGTCTCGTGCAAGATCTCCGGCCTGTTCACCGAGGCAGACTTAACCCGTCAGTCGGTGGATGCAGTCCGTCCCTTTGTCACACACATCGTAGAATGCTTTGGGCACCATCGAATCCTATATGGCAGCGACTGGCCGGTTTGCACGCTCGCAGCTAGCGCAAAATTATGGATGGACTTCGTCCAATCGATTGCTGTGGACTGGTCGGAACAGGAACGGGATGGTTTCTACCATGACAATGCCATGAAACTTTACAGGCTGGAATCATGAAATCCGATCTGTTCGATCTTGACTATCAGCCGAAGCTTCCACCGAAGCACGACTACGGCATCGCGATCATCGGGTGCGGAGGAATCGCCACTACTGCCCATCTACCCGTTTATCGCAAACACAATTTGAACGTTGTCGGCTGCTTCGACATCGAACCTGGTCTCGCAGCCGCCTTCGCAAAGCAGTTCGAGATTCGCAAGACCTATGCCGATCTCGACGAGCTGCTCGGTGATAATAATGTGCAGATCGTGGATATCGCCGTCCCGGCGACCCAACAGCGCGCGATCGCCGAGAAAGCCGCCGCCGCAGGAAAACATTTGCTTTGTCAGAAGCCACTCGCAGAGTCGTTTGCCGATGCCAAAGCTATTGTCGCGGCCGCGAATACACACAAGGTCAATCTGGCCGTCAACCAGCAGATGCGCTGGTCGCCGGTGATCGCCGCGACGAAAAATCTGCTTACTCGTGGCATTCTCGGTCAACCAACGCTCGGAACCATACAAGTCAACGCCAACACGCCGTGGCATAAATGGGACTGGATCCGAGTCAAGAAGACCATCGATATCCTCTACACGAGCATCCATTTTCTCGACGCAATGCGGTATCTCTTCGGCGATCCTGAATTCATCTACGCGAGTGGCGCGCCACCCGCAGACAGAAGCTGTGCGGGGGAGACTCGCACAATCCAGGTGCTCGAATATAAGACTACGCTCCGCGCATATGTGCATGACGAACATCACAACATCGCGGGAAGCGACGACTGGTATGGCCTTTGTCGCGTGGAGGGAACGGAAGGCGTCGTAAAAGGCTCCCTCGGCTCGCTATTCGGCTTTCCCACCGGCGTACCCGACAAAATCAGCTTTACGAGTCGGTTGCTGCGCAAACATGGGTGGTTCATGCCAACGCTCGAAGGGGGCTGGTTTCCTGATGCGTTTATCGGCCCTATGGCGTCGCTCATGGAATCACTGCAAACAGGAAAACCGCCTGTCACAAGCGGTGCCGACAATCTCCGCACATTGCAACTCGTGTTCGCCGCGTACAAGAGCATGGCGGAAAAGCGTGCGGTCAGACCGAGCGAAATTCACTAAATGCCCTGGAGGTGCTTAATGAAATCTCAACTTACAAAATATGCCATCCGCGTCGATCAGCGCGATAATGTCGCAATCGCCAAAAAGGGCCGAGCTGAACAAGCACCAGAAGCTCGCGATCTGGAACAAGACGGGCATATCGCGATGAAACCTATGTTCCGCCTCGACAACAAGGTGGCGTTGGTGACCGGCGCAGCGCATGGCATTGGTGCCGCGACGGCTCGGGCACTAGCACGACAAGGCGCGCGCGTGGCAACCGCTGATCTTGATATCGAGGGAGTGAATGCCATCGCGCGCGAAATCGGTAACGGCACCGGAGCGTTTGGAGTTGACTTGGCCGATATCGAGCAATGCCGCTCACTCGTCGATACCGTCGCGTCCAAATTTGGACGGCTCGACATCCTGGTCAACAATGCGGGCATCTGCCCACCGCAGCCGTTCGGTTCCGCCACGCAAGCCGATTGGGACAAACTCATGAACGTCAATGCGCGAAGCCAGTATTTTCTCATGCAAGCCGCCTGCCCGATCATGAAACGCCAGGGTGGAGGACGGATCATCAATCTTTCGTCGGCCGCGGGGCGTGTCGGATCAGTGCTCAACGCCAGCATCTACAGTAGTACCAAAGCAGCGATATTGATGATGAGCAAATCCATTGCGCGCGAGGTCGCGGCGGACGGAATCCTCATCAATTGCGTCGCACCTGGGCCGATCAAAACCGACATCCAACGCGACCTGCCCGCCGACCGTCTCAAGGCAGTGTGTGAAACCCTCCCGCTTAAACGTTTTGGCGAGCCCGAAGAGGTCGCCGCATTGGTCGTCTTCCTCGGCAGCGACGAGTGCAGCTTCTGCACCGGGGCGACGTTCGATGTGAACGGTGGATGGTTCATGCTGTAAGGAAAATGCAATTGGCAAGCACGCCGAGAAAACCAAGTCGCACTCGACAAGAGCTGGAATTACTTCAACCCACGAAGGAATGAGTCGTACGAAATGCAGAAAAACATCCATCTTCCCCAAATCGAGTTAACGATGGAAAGCGTCCAGGTCGTCGCCTGGCTGGTGCAGGTCGGCGACCGCGTCGTTCCCGATCAACCAATCCTCGAGATTGAAAGTCAGAAGGGCACCGTAGAGGTGCCGACGGCCGAAGCTGGTTACGTGCGTAAGCTCTGTGTCAACAACGGTGACACCATCGCTGAGAAAGCTTTGTTGTGTGTGTTGACCGATTCTTCAGACGAACCACTTTCCGAACTCATCGATGCAAGCGCGGTCAAAGCGGTTCCTGCAGCGCGCAAGCTGGCCAGGGATCTCGGGGTTGATCTGGCAACAATCAAGGGTTCAGGCCCTGACGGACGGATTCTCGTCGAGGACGTGGAGAAACGGCGAGCGTCAAACACAAGTCATGACGACAAAGATCCAGGCTGGCAGACGCTTTCGCCCACGCGCCTTGCGCTGATTGCTCAAATGAAGTCCTCGCTGGCAGAGATTCCGCAGTTTCACGTCGCTCGCCGGATTGGAGTCCAGCCGTTTAGCATCAAAGTCGAAGGCATTACCTTCACGCACCGGCTTGTGGTTGCTGTCGCCGCGGCGCTGGTGAAGCATCCCGCACTGAGTACGACCCTGGTTGGCGATCGAACAAAGGTGCAACCTGTCAGCGTCGCGGTTGCGATGGATACGCCACGCGGATTGGTCGCGCCCGCCGTGCGCAGTGCAGACAAACTGTCACTGCAACAAGTCGCGGCAACCATCCGGGAACTTCGGACGCGTGCCGAAAATGGTACGCTCAAGCGAGAGGAACTGATCGACGCCCCCTTCGCGGTCAGTAACCTCGGAATGTTGGACATCGATTTCTTCAGTCCCTTCGTGTTCTCCGGTCAGACGGCGGTGCTTGCTGTAGGGAAGGTGCTGGAACACCACGCCTGGTTCAATCTGGCCGTCGACCATCGGGTGGTCGATGGTGCCGAAGCGGCACGCTTCCTTCAAACGCTGAGCCAAGTCATTTCTGCAGCGGACGGTTAGCTGACCGATTGCTTCAAGGACGTACCGTAGGTTCTGTGGGCCGAGCAGAATCTGAATAGCTAAGCAATTATTGTGTTTGATCCCGCTCGGCTCGCGGGATTTACGGAGTTTTAAGTGACCGAATCATCGCCGGGACGAGTTTTGCGAGATGCAGTTGCCGAGGCCACCATTCAAATTCCCGGCGCTTTCAGCGCCTTGGTAGGCCGGCTGATTGAGCGGGCCGGTTACGATGCGGTCTATCTTTCTGGCGCCGCTCTGTCCGCCGGTACGATGGCGCTGCCCGACGTTGGTTTGTTCACGCTCAGTGAATTAGTGACGCAAACAACGTATCTCACACGCTGTATAAAAATTCCTGTGATCGTCGATGCCGACACCGGCTTTGGCGAAACGATGAACGTGGAGCGGACGGTGCGAGAGTTGGAAGCGGCCGGAGCCGGAGCAATTCAGCTTGAAGATCAGCGGCTACCGAAACGCTGTGGTCATTTGTCGGGGAAAGCGCTCGTCGAGTCGGCCGAAATGTGCGCGAAAATTCGGGCAGCGACAGAATCACGCAAAGATCCAAATTTGGTGATCATTGCCCGCACCGATGCGCGCGGCGTCACTTCGCTCGACGACGCCATCCATCGAGCCAAAGCCTATTTGCAAGCCGGTGCTGACTGGATTTTCCCAGAAGCGCTTCGTGGGCCGGAAGAATTCGAACGATTCGCTCGCGAAGTCGAGGCGCCGCTGATTGCCAATATGACTGAGTTTGGCCAAAGCCCACTGATGTCACTCAATGACTTGGCGAATCTGGGCTACGCGGCTGTTCTATATCCTGTCACCATGATGCGCGTGGCCATGCGAGCCGTGGAAGCGGCTCTTGCCGTGCTTGCCGACGAAGGAACACAGAGTAGCTTGCTCGATTTGATGCAAACTCGACAAGAACTCTACGATTTGCTTGGCTACTCGGGCTATGAAGAACGCGACCGACATTATTTCGGTAGCTCGAGCAGGTAATTTACTTAACTACAAAACTCCCAACGACCGGACACTCATTTTCTATGACCGAATCTCTTTATCGTCCAGGCCTGGAAGGTATCATTGCCGGCGAAACTGCCGTCAGCACCATCGCCGGCGGTTTGCTCTATCGCGGATACGCTGTCGAAGAATTGGCAGAGCATGCGTCGTTCGAGGAAGTTGCTTATCTAATTCTGTACGGCGAACTTCCCAAGGTTGATCAATTGAAGTCGTTTAGCGATCGCCTGAAGCGGTATGCCCCAGTACCAGATCAGATTATCGAAATTCTGCGCCGCATTCCGCAGCAGGCAGGAATGATGGATGTGATGCGCACCAGTTGCAGCTTGCTCGCCCATTGGAATCCCGATCAGACCGATAATAGCCACGATGCCAATCTGCGCAAGGCCGAACGGCTATTGGCTCAACTACCAGTGGTCATGGCCGCGCGGCATCGGCTGGTGCAAGGCAAGGAACCCTATGGACCCGACAATCGCTATTCGCTGGCAGAAAATATCTTGCGAATGTTGCGGCGACGCGATCCTAGCCCAAGCGCAGTTCGCTCGCTGGAAGTGTCGCTGATTCTGTACGCCGAGCATGAGTACAACGCCTCGACGTTTACCGCGCGAGTGGTGGCTTCGACGCTTTCCGATTTACATTCGGCCATGACGGCAGCTATTGGTGCCCTCAAAGGGCCGCTGCACGGTGGTGCCAACGAGCGAGTATTGGAGGTTTTGCAACAAGTGGGCGTGCCCGAGCGCGCCGAATCGTGGGTGCGCGACGCCTTAGCACGCAAAGTGCGAATCATGGGCTTCGGTCATCGTGTTTATAAAGACGGTGACCCACGGGCGAAGTTTCTCAAACCACTATGCAATCAACTGGCAAGGGAAACGAGTCATCCGGAGATGGAGGCGATTGCCGATACCATCGAGCGAGTCGTCAGTGAAGAGAAGAAACTACCGCCAAACTTGGATTGGCCGAGCGCACGGCTGTATCACTACCTCGATTTGCCCGTGGAATTGTACACACCGCTGTTTGTGCTTAGCCGTGCAGCAGGCTGGAGTGCCCACATTATTGAGCAACTGGATAACAACCGGTTGATTCGACCGCTGGCAAACTACACCGGCGCGCCGCAGCGCAGTTGGAAAACGGCCAGCGAGCGCTAGTCCGCTGTCAGCGAAGCCCAACAAAGCGGAAGTGCTCATGCGCGAATCACGATTGGCACGGCAAGCGCTTCCGGTTAATAGACGACCACACTAAACGAGAATCGTAGTTCGCACTACACACACTCGCAGGAAATTGTACATTCTGCTCATTAGACACTCGTAATATGTATCGACTAAAAAACAAAACAACTCTGATTACTGGTGGTGGAACCGGTATTGGTCGAGCAATTGCGTTAGCTTGTGTCGCAGAAGGCTGTCAGGTGGTAATTGCCGGTAGGCGGGATGACAAACTAAAAGAAGTTGCTGCAGAGTGGCGCGGAGAACCCGCCATCCTTACACACAACGTCGACGTGGCGGATCGTGCCAGCGTGAGCGCTCTCTTCGAGTGGGCAACCGAGAAGTTGGGCCCGATCGACATTCTCGTAAACGCCGCTGGCATCAACACTCCAAAACGCACGACGGCCGAAATCCTGCCAGACATGTGGGATAAGATAATGGCGATCAACGCTACGGGTGCGTACAACTGCATCCATGCTGTGCTACCGCAAATGCGAGGCCGTCATGAAGGGCTGATCATCAATATCAGCAGCACTGGCGGCAAACGCGCCTCGATGCTCGGCGGCGTGGCATACTGTGCCTCCAAATTTGCGATGACGGGGTTAGGCACAACGGTAGCGCTCGAAGAAGCTCCGCACGGCATCCGCGTCACCAATATTTATCCAGGCGAGGTCGATACTCCATTCCTTGAAAGCCGTCCCAAACTTGTGTCCGACGAACACCGCGCCCGCTGCCTTCGAGCAGATGACATCGCCGCAATGGTCGTGTTCATCGCGACGTTACCACCGCACGTTCATGTGCCTGAAACGGTTATTAAACCCTTGTGGCAAGAATTTGCATGACTCCGTTTTGCCACGGCCTAAACGATTAACATCGCCTCGTGTGTCATGCGATGCGGATTTGATCGTTAGAAATCTTCTCACCGATTTTCTTTATTATTCAAGATTCATGAGAAGTAATTTTGCCCCTCAATTCTCCAATTCGGTTTTGAACTTTACATAATCGCCGATCCGGCCTTCATGCCGATAGGGCAGGATAGGAAAACTGTACGGGCAAGTTTTCTGTCTCAAATGTACCTTCTGGACGGGAAACTCTCATTTGCCGATACCAGGATGAGCAGATGCCGTTTTGTGGCTTGCTGTCCGTAGATTTTGCCCATCTTGATTACACCACTTGGAGATTCTCACTCGATGCTAACCAGTACGGAACGGTTGGAAGATTTGGCGCAACTAAGGAATTATGTAATTCGGCAGCTATGTGAAATCGATCAATTAGAACTGGACGCCTTTCGGCTGACGGAGCGCATTTTAGTCCGTGGCAATCGACCCTGTGGTATCTTCTTTTGCCTTTACGGACCTCGCTCAACAAAACTCACTGCCATTTGGGAAACCGAAAGCAACACGGTGCTGTTCTATTGCTCTCGTGGAGAACGATTCCATCGGACTCGATTATTAAAATCGCTTGCCATCAATGGCAAAGAATGTCCCCGCTAAAGTATTCGAATTTAAAGTTCTTCGATAAAGCGCATTACGGCTTTATGAGCTGGCTCGGCTTATTTCTTCTAGAGCCAGTCAAGTCTACTTCCATGTCGTAATCAAGGCGACAACAGTCCGGCGAATGAGTTCAGATAGGCTGCCCCACTAGGCAAGTAAGGTCGGCCAAATTGGAAATTGTCAAAATCGCAGCACTTTTCGTAGCGCGGCCTTGGCGGATGTACGCATTCTTCGGGGATTTTGAGGGGTATTCACGTCCTTCCGGACCTATTCTTTTTCTTGCAGACCGCATTTTGGCAAGCGAATATAGTAGGGTTGCTTGTCAATTTCTTTTGATGCGGATCCTATGAAATTCAATCGCTTGCTCTCAATTCTGACGTCGAAAAATAACAGCCGCCTGCCGGGCGCCCATATGACTTTTGCCACATCAAAAGTGGGGCGATCGTTATCGCGCACAGGATTGTTCTTAAAAAAGCAACTTTGGATTTGGCCAATCATTGCCGTCGTGCTGCTATCGATTGTTGGGCTCTTCGTTCGAAATGCAATCGAAACGACGATGAAGGATTCGCTACGGTCTCAGATTTCGACCATGCTCGACGTCGAAGCGGCAATGCTAGAGACTTGGTTCAACCTGCAGAAAGACAATGCCGAATCGCTGGCAAATAATCTCACTGTCCGACAACTCGTTTACAACTTGCTCGAATCAGACGAGACGACAGAGAAGCCTTCAGGCGATTCATTGCCGGCTTTGCGAATGAAGCTCGACAAGGCACTCGGTCCCGGGCTGACAGCGCACGATTACGTTGGGTACTTCGTCTGCGACAAAAAGAAAAAAATCGTTGCGGCCTCAAATACAGAATTAATCGGCGAAAAAGATGTGGCCGAGTACGATTCGTTTCTCACTCGTTGCCTTGAAGGGAAAGTCGGCTTGTCACCTCCGTTTGCTAGCGTGGCGGCAATGAAAGATTCTAAAGGCCGTTTGCGCACAGGTATTCCCACCATGTTTGTTTGCGCTCCCGTACGTGACGAAAGCTTTCAAGTCGTCGGCGTGCTGGCGCTTCGCATTCGGCCTGAAATGGAATTCACCCGAATCCTGCAACTAGGCCGAATCGGCGAATCGGGGGAGACTTATGCCTTTGATAAAACCGGACTGATGGTTTCAAACAGTCGCTTCGACGAAAGCCTAATTTTGTCAGGGTTGTTGCACGACCAGGAAGGCGCCACGTCAATTATTAATGTGCTCTTACGAGATCCAGGGGGCGATGTAACCGCTGGCCATCGTCCAAAGCTTCGACGAAACGAACTGCCGCTTACGTATATGGCGGCCGAAGCAATTGCCGGCCGGCCTGGGGTTGATGTCGAAGGATATCGCGATTACCGGGGCATACCCGTTGTGGGAGCTTGGAAATGGCTTCCTGAAGCCGATATTGGCGTGACAACCGAAATCGATTATGCCGAAGCGTTTCGTCCACTCACAATTCTGCGACGGACTTTCTGGGGACTGTTCGCATTGCTGGCAGCTAGTGCTGTGGCGATCTTTGTATTCACTATCATTGCCGCACGTTGGCGGCGCGAAGCGCAAAAGGCGGCGATCGAGGCGCAGCAAATTGGGCAGTACACCTTGGAGCAAAAACTCGGCGCTGGCGGCATGGGCGTTGTTTATCGAGGGCGTCATGCGATGCTACGCCGTCCCACAGCGATCAAAATGCTAGACGTAGATAGAGTGAACGAAGCTTCGATGGAGCGATTCGAGCGCGAAGTACAAATTACGAGTCAATTAAATAATCCCAATACAGTTGCAATTTACGATTACGGTCGTACACCAGAAGGCGTGTTTTATTACGCAATGGAGTATCTCGACGGCATCGATTTGCAATCGTTGGTCGAACGCTACGGTGCGCAACCCGTGCCGCGAGTAATTCACATCCTGCAACAAATTTGTAACTCGTTGTACGAAGCGCATTCGTTGGGCCTCGTACATCGCGATATCAAGCCGGCCAACATTATGCTGAATCGGCGCGGCAGCGAGCCTGACGTGATCAAAGTGCTCGATTTCGGTTTGGTAAAAGCTCTCGATGACGAAAAGCAAGCCAGCAAGACGGACCAGCGCGGGCTTACAGGCACGCCGCTGTATATGTCGCCTGAGGCAATTCAAATGCCGGCAGCAGTCGATGCACGGAGTGATTTGTATGCGGTCGGTGCGGTCGGATATTTTCTGCTGACAGGCCTGCCGGTGTTCGATGCCGACAATGTGGTTGATCTTTGCAATAAACACGTCAATACGCCACCGACTCCCCCATCAGAACGCATTCGCACACCGATTCCGCCCGAGTTGGAAAATGCCCTTTTAGCATGCCTGGAAAAGTCGCGGGCGAAACGGCCACAAACTGCTCGCGATTTGGCGCAGCTTATTTCTCGATGTGCGGAAGCCTTGCAATGGTCGATCGAAGAAGCCGACGCTTGGTGGGGACGTCATGAACGTAATCAAACAGCGGTCGCGGCCCCTAAAACGCCCACACCCACGACCGGCACCGCGTCGCGGGGATATGATTTGACGATGGATCAGCAGTGATGGCTATAGAAAGGTTATCCAGTTATTCAACTTCTCGCACAACCCGAAATCCCAAATTCGGATACCTCGAATCCAACGTGTTGTAATTGCGAAATGAAATGCGAGTGAAGAGCGGTGCGGTGTGCCATGCGCCGCCGCGGCGGACTTTTTGTTTGCCGGTAACGGGGCCTGTAGGATCGTCCGTTGACGACTTTGCATAATAATCTTCTCCGTACCAGTCGGCGGTCCATTCCCAGACGTTACCGTGAATGTCATGCAGGCCGAATGAATTGGGTAAGTAGCTGCCAACCGAAGCAGGATAGAGCTGGCCGTCATGTGTCGCCAGCGTCTTATTTTGCGGATAATAATTGGGAAATTTTGCGAAGAAATCCGCGTCCGCGGTGTTGGCAAATTTGGCTAAAGGGTTGGCTTCATCGCCAGGCCAGTAACGCGTTTTTGTGCCAGCGCGGGCGGCATATTCCCATTCAGCCTCTGTAGGCAGTCGGTATCGCTGACCTTCTTTTTCACTAAGCCATTTACAAAACGCTACCGCGTCATTCCAGGTGACATTAACGACCGGCATACCATCCGTCACCGTAAAACCAGGATTCTGCCAGTTGTACTTGGGATTGCGACCTTCAAACTTTTGCTCGGCGGCATTAAAGCCCCATCCGCCAGAACCTTTAGGGCTTTGCTCGGTTTGTTCCGCCTGTGTTTTATATGCAGTCGACTCGACAAATTTTTTGAATTGGCCGTTGGTTACTTCATATTTGCCAAAATAAAACGGCTTGGTAATTCGCACTTTGTGTTGCGGTAGCTCATCGGCGAAAAATCCTGCTCCACGCTCATATTGTGGGAATTCGGCCGCTAATTTTTCGCCTGAATCGCCGCTACCCATCATGAATTCGCCTGCGGGGATGAGGACAAGCTCTATGCCTATCGAATTTTCTAATTGCTTTGCCACAGTGGAAGCATCAGCAGCATTTGCTTTGACACTCAAAGCAATGCTATTGGCGCCCAACGCAAGAACCAGCAATCTAACGACTCGCCAGGAAAAAATATTTTTCATAAGGCAGTTTTTCTGATGCAGGATTAGTCACCACAAGATAATATGATCGCCTAACAATCCCTCATTATTGCCGATGGCACAACCAATTCTAGAGCCGATGAAACCATCTTCGAACTCGTTTATCTCAACGGCTTGGTTGGTAGTGATGTTGCTTTGGCCCGTGGCGATGCTTAACTATCTCGATCGGCAGATGTTGGCAGCCATGAAAACGTCCATGATGAATGACATCGCCGGCATTCAACTGGAACAAAACTGGGGATTTATTCTCGGCTCCTTTAAATGGGTTTATGCGGTCTTTAGCCCGATCGGTGGCTACTTTGCCGACCGGTGGAGCCGCAGGCATGTTATCTCAGCAAGTTTGCTTATCTGGTCGCTCGTAACATGGCTGACAGGACACGTCAGCACCTACCAAGAACTAGTTTGGACCCGCGCACTCATGGGTATCAGTGAAGCCATTTACATACCAGCAGCATTAGCGATGATCGCCGATTTTCATGTGGGTCCTACTCGATCGCGAGCAATCGGTATTCATCAAACGGCCATTTATGTTGGAATTCTTCTCGGCGGATTTTCCGGTTATGTGGCCGACGAACCCAGCTTGGGGTGGCGATTTGCTTTCACCGCTTGCGGTGTCGCGGGCGTAGCTTATGCGTTTCCGCTATTTATCTTTTTGAAAAATCCACCAGCTCGTGAACATGCCTCTGAAAGTCTATCGCCGATCAATGCCGGACTCGAATTGTTTAAAAATCCCTCCTATTTATTGCTGGTCTTATATTTCACCTTACCTGCATTGGCTGGATGGGTCATGAAAGATTGGATGCCAGCGATTCTAAAACAACAATTTGGTCTCAGCCAAGGAAAAGCTGGTGTTTCCGCAGTCGTCTACGTCCAAGTAGCGTCATTAATAGGTGTGGCTCTGGGAGGGTGGTTATCCGACGCCTGGATGAGAAGAAACGTACGAGGTCGAATTTTTGTCAGCGCTATCGGCATGAGCTTTTTCCTGCCAGCGCTGTATGGGGTTGGCAGTGCCGGCACTTTAGCCGTTGCGATTGGATTTTTGATGTTCTTCGGGCTCGGCTGGGGCTTTTTTGATTGCAACAACATGCCCATTCTTTGTCAAATTATTCGCCCCCAACTACGCGCGACGGGTTATGGCATTATGAACATGGTGAGCATCAGCTTTGGCGGTTTTGCCGACTGGGGTTTTGGCTATTTGCGTGACCGCGAAGTGCCGCTCAACGTAATTTTTGGCGCTTTCTCTGCCATCGCACTGCTTTCGGTGATTGTTGTGCTGCTCATTCGGCCGAAAGAATCACTTTTGACAGGTGATCGACCTATTGCACATTGAGATCTCGATCAAAAACCAATCGAGCGATGAAAATTTGTCCCAAATTCAAGGGACATTAGCTAGAAATTCTCGCGTCAGTGGGGTAAGAACATTCATAGTTTATTTACTCCTGGGAGACTCAACCGATGGCGAAGAAAAAGAAATCTGACAAAAGCGCGAAGAAATTACCCTCTGGCCGTATTATTTTGCGAACCGGTGAAGCATTGGTCGAAGCCGAACCGGCATGGTCAGCCGCCGAACCCGAAGTAGTGATTGGCGAACTAGATGGCCCCGTGGGATATGCCATGGCCAACTTACTGGGCAATCAAGTAAAAGGCCACACGAAAGTGTTTGCCATTCTCAACAGTGACGTGCAGATTCGTCCCGCGACGATGATGGTTAGCAAAGTCACAGTTAACAGCGAAAAGTACACCAATATCTTGATGGGGACAGTGCAAGCGGCCATTGCCCATGGCGTGCTCGATGCCGTACGTGCCGGCGATATCCCCAAGAAAAAAGCCAACGATTTAGGCATCATTATTTCTGTCTGGCTCGATCCGAGCGTGACAGAAGTCGAAGTGGATCACAAAATCCTCTTCCAAACCAATCGTGAAGCCACTGCCAAAGCCATCCATAAGGCCATGCATCACGAACCAACGATTGATTGGCTACTGAAAAATCAGGACAATGTAGAACATTACTTCCATCAGCTAGCGCTGACGGGCGGAATTTGACTATTAACACTCGGGGGAGGTTTCGATGGTCAAGAAAATTTTGTTGGGTGTGCTTGCGCTCGTAGTTGTATTTCTCATCATCGTGGCATTGCAACCGGCCGAATTTAGTGTCGCGCGTTCGGCAACCATGTCGGCTCCTGCCGCAGAAGTTTTTTCTCAGGTAAACGATTTCCATCATTGGGAAAAATGGTCGCCTTGGGTAAAGCTTGATCCGGCGATGAAAGTAACCTTCGAAGGACCACCAGCCGGAGTTGGAACAAAGTACGCCTGGTCTGGTAACGACGAAGTGGGAGAAGGGCGAATGGAAATCACGGAAAGCCAACCAAATGATTTAATTCTGATCAAGCTGGATTTCCTCAAGCCATTCGCTGCTACAAACATGACAGAGTTCACTTTCAAGCCAGAAGGAGATCAAACAAAAGTCACTTGGACGATGTCTGGCAAGAAAAATTTCATGATGAAAGCGTTTTGCATGTTTATGAATATGGATAAAATGGTTGGCAAGGATTTTGAAAAAGGATTGGCACAAATGAAAGCGGTGGTCGAGCCCACGCCACAATGAAGGGCCTGTATCCGACATCGCAAAATCAGTAATAGCAATCTAGAGTTGTTGCTATGGGCGACAGCAAAAATATATTTCGAGACGCACTCAGCAAATTACTCGTTGAGCTTTTCGACGGCCCGCCCGGCACAGAAGCTTACATGCTGAATCCTGGCGACCCTGGATTGCTCCAGCAATTGGATTCGCTCGACGCCGTAACTGCTTCAACGCGGCCGATGCCCGGCCAGACAACCATCGCCGCTCACGTCGACCATGTACATTATGGCTTCAGCTTGCTTAATCGATGGATCGCCGGTGAAGAAAATCCGTGGGCGACTGCAGATTGGGACGCAAGTTGGAAACGTGGCACAGCCACCGAAACCGAGTGGAAATCGCTTCGTGATCGCCTCCGCCAAGAAGTCAAAGCCTGGCAAACCGCACTCGTGGATTTCAACAACTGGTATGATATGAGCGCGGCCGGAGCAATCGCGAGTCTCGCCCATTCTGCCTACCATTTGGGTGCGATCCGCCAAATTATTGCCGCTTTCAATCGCTAATCAGTTGGAACGATGAGCAACGATACGACCGAAGCTGTACGTGAGAAGGTCGATGCCATCTACAGATCCGATTCGCGACGAGTCTTTGCTTCGCTCGTTCGATTGCTCGGCGACTTTGAGCTGGCCGAAGAGGCATTACACGATGCATTTGCATCGGCCGTCGAGCAATGGCCACGTGAAGGCATACCCGAAAATCCGCGTGCATGGCTCGTTTCGGCGGGACGATTCAAAACCATCGACCTCATGCGGCGGCGGGCGCGATTCGATGCTTCCATGGGTGCCATTGCCGAGCGAATTGAATCGAATCGCTCGTCGAGTGAATTATCCGATGGTGAGGGTGTCGAAGACGATCGGCTGCGATTGATTTTTACCTGCTGCCATCCGGCCCTGCCATCAGAGTCCCAAGTGGCACTCACACTGCGTGAAGTCTGCGGTTTGACAACCGAAGAAATTGCCAGCGCTTTTTTAATGAAGCCTTCGACATTGGCACAGCGCATTGTACGAGCAAAATCTAAAATTCGTGAC
>CAZIGP010000013.1:0-13980 GCA_964538425.1 uncultured Pirellulales bacterium
TTGCAATCGATCCAAATACGCCTGTCCAACATAAGAAATAAGCAGCTAGCATCAACACCACGGACTGACCAGAGATGTATATTCCTGTCAGTGCTTCATACTTGGACTTCATCCATACATAACCAAAAAGTCCAAACACCACCCCTGACATACCACCAACCCACACACTAGGTCTTGGTGTCCCTTGCAGTTGGTACGAAAAGAAATACTGCCCATAATTTGATAGCACCGCAGTTACCAATACGAGTAACCCATACCGTAGCGTGCCGCGTCGAGATTCAATCATCGACCCCAAATCGAACAGCCAAAACATGTTGAACAACAAGTGCAAGAAATCGAAGTGCAGAAAGATCGGTGTCACAAGTCGCCAAACTTGGCCGTGTTCGATATCGTGCGTCTCACTCGGCGCAACAAGGTTTCCAAACCCATCTCCCTGAAACGATTGAAACATCACCGTCTGTAGCACACGATTGTTTTCTTTGCCAAAGTCAGTGGCTAGGCTGACAAAAATGCTCACGGCAATCAGCGCCATCGTCAAGGGTCGCGGTCCAGCTTGGAAGGTCTTCCAATGATCTCTCACTTGAACGATATTTTTGCGTCGCTGCGCATCATCGTGGGCCTGTTGCTTACGAAGCGTCTCGGCAGTTTCCCCTGCCAATCGATATTTTTCAGCCTCAGGATTGCCTTGAAACTCCTGCAGCTCCGCGATAGCCCTCGGCAAATCATCTTCGTTATGAATCCAAATCGCCCAGCCGTTTCCATCGGCATCCACCTTGGTCGAAATACCCTGGGTCAGCAGATAATCAGCCAGCCTCTCGGCATGATCGCGATTGGGAAGTATGACAGCCTGTCGCATATTTAAAGTAAAAGAGTATTGGCTGGAGTTTAAAATCCCGCCTTTTGGCAACGTTTCCGGCGAAAGCCGATATTTTTGTCCGACATCCTTATTGTCGCACACCGTCCAATTTGGGATAAGGGCGAAACGCCTTATTCAGTTTGTCCAATGCCGCTTGCATTCTTCAAATTTGCGACCGATTGGCTCGGCAACCATCAGGGAATTGTCTGGTCGCTCGTTGGTTTTTCTGTACTGATGGTCATTGTGGCTGCTATTGCCTTGCCAATGATTGTGGTTCGCATTCCAGCCGACTACTTTGCCCACGATCGCCCGCCGACCTTACCATGGCAAAAAGTTCATCCCGCTTGGCGAATTGCAGCATTCGCCGTCAAGAATCTGGTCGGTACCCTACTGTTAATCGCTGGCTTCATCATGCTTTTCGTCCCTGGCCAAGGCGTGCTTTGCATATTGCTCGGACTGGCGCTAGTCGATGTTCCCGGTAAGCGAAAGCTAGAACGCTGGATCGCAACGCGCCCGCCAGTCTTTAAGGGTTTGAACGCTTTAAGACGTAAGTATGGCAAGCCGCCGCTGCAAAAGCCTGAATAGAACACAATGGCTACTTGGCCACATCATTACTGAGTAGCGTCCGGCGGCAAATCGATCGAGATATCCTTTGGTAAATCCGGAGGCTTTACTTCAGGAAGCTTCACATTCGGGTCGAACTTCGGCGTATCATCTCCCTCACGATCTTGAATGCTGCGCGAAATATCGATTCGTTCGCCATTGGCCAAGGTTAGTTCAAGCTGGGTGAAACCCCATTGTCCTTGCATAAACCGTGATTTGCTCGAGACCGCGGCCGTACCTTTGGGCCCGGAAACATCAAAGTTGAAATTAGCTTCTCCGCGATCTCCTTCCATCAGGATGCTGCCGGCGGGAAAAGGACGCACCGTTTCAATCGGATTGCCTAGTTTTTCAATCACGACCGGATGCTTGCGGACCTCCGCAAGCGATGCCGCATACCGAGGGTGAAATCGTGGCGAAATCAACGGCCAGGCATAGATTAACCCGCCAATCACCACAGCAAGCAAAATCAAAAGCGGTGCAGCCCATTTCCAATTTCGGCCCCACCAAGTTCGGCGCACAGCAGGTGCAGACGGTTCAGCCGCAGTTGACATAGCCGGACTCCTTTCGGCATCAATCCTGAATTGATTTGTCGTCGAATCCGCAAAGATTCAACCTTAATACAGCAATGCTAAACTCTTATCCGTTTAGCAAAGCTTACTCCTTCACATCTATCCTTTTGCATCTACTTTTCTGCAGTAAGCAATTTTTTCTGCAGTTGTCGTAAGCTTTGCGCCGCCACTGCTCTTCTTGGGCGGTTCGGCTTTCACAACCGGCTCTTCAGCAACAGCTTCTTCGGCGGGTTCCTCCGGTGCAGGAGCCGGTTCTGCTTTCTTGGCAGCAGGCGCGGCTGCGGCGGCAGGTGCCTTGCCACGTGCAGCAGCCAAAATATCCGCGGTCGAAGGTTTTGCTCCTGCGGCAGGCTTGGCTGCGGGCGCTGCTGAAGCTTCTCCCTTTTTCGCTCGGGCCGCCGCCAAAATGTCGGCCGTACTTTGTTTGGCGGCGCCAGCCGCCGGCGGACTTGCTGCTGGTTTTACTGCCTCCGATTTTACTGCCGCAGGTTTTTCAGCAGGCTTTTCAGCTTTTTGTTTTGCTTCGGCGGGCTTCGGCTCTGGCTTCGGCACGACTTTCAAAAAATCCAATTCGATGTCGTACCAACCGATGTTCGCATATTGATCGAACTCGACGAGCGCCCTTCCGTTCATATTCACGGTCTTTACCAACCCCACGGCATTGCCAAACCGCGCCAACTCCGGGACCGAACTATCAACGACGACGTACTTATCGGTGTACTGCTGTTTTAGCTTTTCAATGCTTTCCAAGGCGACCATAAATTAAACAGAACGATGCTAAAAAGTTAAGAAACAAGCCGGTTTGCGAAGTAAAGCATTGTCTCGAAAAGATTACGGTGAATCAAGCCGGACATTCACTGGCAAAATACTGAATTCAGCCGCTTAATGGTTGCAGAAATAACGGGTATTCAACCGTTTTCGTCCATTTCTTAAAGGCTCGATCGGTTCCGCTGGAGGGAACTTTTCTCACCTAGCCTGCGTCGGAAATTTGGGTTTCTTGATGAATTGCTAAAATGTGCCAGTTAAACTTGCTGGAAAAGCGGTAATCTGGTGGCAGCTTCTGCTAGTCTGATTAGTGCGTTTTGTTCAGCACTTGCCAAGCAACACAAAGCCTCGCAGCCGATGGATCATGCCGCCGCACTGCACGAAGCCAAGCAGTGGGTACGCAAACAAGATAAATGGAAGCGCCCTTCATTATTGGGGCGCGTTCGTGCTGGTTGGACCTAATGGACGAGCTAATCATCATCTGAAACGGAGCCGACACATGTTTGGCAAATGGTCACTTATCGCCTGGTGCTCGATTGTAGCCTGCTTGGTATCAGTAAACCGACCGGCAGCAGCAGACGATTTGGAAGAGGTGATTCAACTCGAACAAGTTTATCAATCGCAGATTGAGGCTTTTCGTTACGACGAAGCCGAAAAGGTTGCGAAACAGATGTTGGCGATTTGCGAACGCGCATTTAAAGATGCTCCAGAACATATCGCCATCGCTCTGCGCGATTTAGCTCGACTCTATAACAACCTGGCTCGCTACAGCGAAGCCGAACCCCTGCAACGGCGAGCACTCGAAATTTACAAAAAGTTAAACGGGTTGGAAAACCAACAGACCGCCGTCATCCTGAGCGACCTTGGTCAAACCTATCGAGGCCTGGCCCGATATGCCGAAGCAGAAAAGCATTTTTTGCAGACGCTGGGTATTCAAGAACGCGTGCTTGGCAAAAACCATACGGAGGTTTCCACAACGCTTGACCATCTGTCGATGTTGTACGACGACCAAGCCCGCTATGCCGATGCAGAACCGCTTTACCGCCGAGCGCTGTGGATTAAAGAAGTAGGTTTTGGTCGAGACGATCCCAATCTGGCCTATACCCTCAACAATTTTGCGATTTCATACTACAACCAAGCCCGTTATGCCGAAGCAGAACCGCTGCTATTGCGGGCGAGGAAAATTCGGGAAATAGCCTACGGGCCAGACCATCCACTGGTTGGTGATGTACTCCAAAACCTGGCACTGGTGTATGAGCGCCAATCTCGTTACGCCGAAGCAGAGCGTCTCTGCCAACGAGGCCTCAAAATTGTCGAAAAGTCATTTCCCCCAGAACATACCAAGGTTTCGAACGCCATCAGCAACTTGGCGCTCGTCTACCATGGGCAAGGTCGTTTTACCGAGGCCGAACCGCTCTACCTGCGAACGCTGAAGATCGAAGAAAAAATCTACGGGCCAGATCATCCTGAGATCGCCGTCACGCTCAACAACATTGCTTGTTTGTATCTAGATCTGGACCGCCTTGCCGAGGCAGAACCGCTTCACCAGCGAGCGCTAAAAATTCGCGAAAGCACCTACGCGGCCAATCATCCCGCAATTGCTCAATCTCTTTGGAATTTGGCGAGCATCTGCAATCTTCAAAAACGGTATCCCGAAGCCGAAAAGCTGTACGATCGCACCATCAAAATCTGTGAACAGAACGGCAGTGATCCAATTCGATATCATTCCGCACTGTATGGACGGGCTGACATTCGCTGGGAAACCGACCACCGGGATTTGGCTTTAAACGATTTGCAACAAGCATTGAAAATCGCCGAACAAATGCGAACGAATTTCTCCGGTGGCGAATCGGAGCACGCCGAAGCTTTCCAAGGCTATACCAGGACCTTCGAACAGATGGTGACTTGGCAGGTTGAACTCAAGAATCTTGACGCAGCCTTGCAGGCTGCTGAACGTAGCCGGGCGCGCTCGCTGGTAGATCAAATCAACCTGCAAGGGCTCGATCTGCTGGCAGGCTTAGATGCCAAAGTAGCTCAAGCCTTGCGCAATCGCGATGTTAGAGCAGGGGCAGCTATCCTCGCTTTGGAAAAGCAACTTGAAGTTCTTGCCGATCGAAAGGATCTGAGCGACACTCAAAAAACGACCGAACAAAACCGTTTGAATACCGCGCTAAAAACTGCCCGCGAAGAGCAAGTCGAAGCTTACAACGCCATTCGCAATGCATCACCGGCATATCGAATGATGGTAGGACGCGATTTTAAACCAATCGAACTATCGACGTTGCATCACTTGGTAAAAGATCAACAAGGCTTGCTATTGCAATATTTCTTAGGCCATGACGAAGGGTACTTGATCGTAGTGGCCGCCGACGCCGAACCCCAAATCTTAAAATTGGCCGTCACGCCAGAGCAGGCCGCTAGTCTAGGTTGTGATGCAGGGCCGCTGACGGCCCAACGATTGAAAGCCGCTCTCGAACTGAAAGGTAAACCGCTCGCCGAGGTATTTAAGCAGCCCAGTGCTCGCGAGGGCGACTTAGCAGCCGCCATTGACGAGCGAATGGCGCAGTTGTGGAAATTGCTCATTCCCGAAAATTTCCAGAAGGCGCTCGTCGATGGTAAGTACAAACGCCTGATCATTGTGCCCGACGGCGGGCTAGTAAATTTACCGTTCGATGCCCTGGTGGTCGAAAAAAATGCCGAAGGCTCAAAGTATTTGCTCGATGTCGGCCCGTCAATCATGAGCTGCCCTTCCTCAACGTTATTGTTTAATTTAGCAACGCGTGAAGGGAAAGATTTTTCATCGGGCGCAAGCGTGGACGACGGCAAGCTGGTCTTGAGCGTGGGTGATCCAATCTATGCCATGGGCGCCACGCGGCCACAAAGCGGGAGCGTCACCGAAGATTTGACGCCGCGGGCTCGCTATTCCAATATCCGCGGGGCGCTCAAACCCTTGCCTTTTTCTGGGTGGGAAGCGGAATGGGTCGCCGAAAATTTCAATCCTGCAGGGCTAAGCACGAGCAAGCTCACAAAAGGTCAAGCAACTGAACAAGCCGTGCGCGCAAATCTTGCGGGCCGTCAGATTGTGCATTTGGCTTGCCACGGGCTAACCGATCAAAATTATGGCAACTTATTTGGCGCGTTGGCGTTTACGCCCGGAAAAGCAGGATCGCAAGTTGCTACGGACGATGGCTTTTTAACGCTTGCCGAAATTTACGCGCTCAACATGCAAGGCTGCGAACTAGCAATTCTTAGCGCCTGTGAAACAAACTTAGGTCCAGAGCAACAGGGTGAAGGCGTATTTGCTTTATCACGCGGCTTCTTAGTGGCCGGTGCACGTCGTGTCGTAGCCAGCAATTGGATTGTGGATGATCAATCCTCGGCAAGTTTGGTGAGTGCGTTTTGCTCAAAGCTGGCCAATCAACACAAAGCTGAGCAGCCAATGGATTATGCCCAAGCGCTGCACGAAGCCAAACGCTGGGTCCGAAAGCAAGAAAAGTGGAAGCAGCCGTACTATTGGGGCGCGTTTGTCATCGTCGGGCCAGGATGATTGTCGGACCAGGATCAGAAAAGGGCACGAGTCAGGCGCCGCGAGTCAAATTTACTTTCCTGATCGCCTCGCCGCTGCGAACTTTGCCCGGACGAATCACTTTGGCGTTAAGACCGCGCAGTCGCAATTGCTTCCCAATCGGTGAATTCACAAACTTCACCGCATCGGTGCCGTAACGCCCTGCAAATAACTTGCAACCATTGTGCGGCAAGGTAGTAACTTCCACGATGGCTGAACCAATTTCCAATTGCGTCCCCGCCGGCAAATTGTTTTGGCTTAAATCGAAGTCGACAAAAAATTGATCGCCCGCCAGCGCCCAGCGATCTTGATCAGCGGAGAACGCCGCTCCTTCTTCCTCCTGGAAAAGGCTGAGTTGAGAATGCCCAGCGATTAGTGCAATCGCCCGCGAATTCATGATCGTCAACTGCATCTCAAGATGCGCCGAGCCATCCTCTGTCATCCGGCTGCCACGTTCCAGCCAATTATCACCAACCAGCCCATGTTCCAAATCCAATTCACCTTCCGCAACCACTTCCCGCTTTCCTTCACGCGGCCGGCGAACAATGAGTTGCACCGTGCCATTGTCGGCAGGGGATTGGCGAATTTGTTCAAGTCCCAGTTCAAGCTGCGGCAACGTCTGGTGAATCACGTCCATGGCTTACGCATTCAGCAAAATATTGCGGATACAATGAATGGAACCATCAACTCGGATTACCGCCGCCGTTGCTGCTGATATCTACGGCTGGCGTCAGCAAGAAATTTTCGTTCTTCGTCCGTGAGGCTGCCTTCGCCGGAAGTGCTGATCTTTTCCAGCAGCTCATCGACTCGTTTTTGCAACCGGCCGGTGGTCAGATAATCATCCGCCGGCTCATCATCCGGCGTTTCACGATGCACGCGCAATTTCGGCCCGCGACCAGGTACTTTTAACTTCAGGCCTTTGGGCCACAGCCGGACGAAGCTCCATCCCGGTTTGTATTCCAGGAATCCACATGCCGCGCCACCAAGATGAGCCCAATGCGCCACTTCACTTTGCCGATTTTGAGCGCCGATGAGATCCATGAGAATATAAAACCCAACCAGCACAACAGCCGGAATAGGGATCGGAATCGGAATAATGTACATGCTCCGCCGCGGGAAATGGCAAGCAAAAATCACAGCCACGCCCATCACTCCACCCGAAGCCCCAATGGTTTTCCCCCGTTCATCTAGCGCGGTATGGGTGGCAACGAACACGAGTCCTGCCATCACAATCAAACTCAAATACAGCTTATAGAATTCTTTGCGGCCATAGACAGCTTCGATATCGCGGCCAAAAACAAACAAGCCCAGCATATTAAAGACAATGTGCCAAATGTCGCCGTGGACAAAACCATAAGTCAGCAGTTGCCAGGCATCCCACGGATGTTTAAATAAATCCCCTTCCAGTGCCAGGTTCTCTTGCACCCAGTTGGAGCCATTAAAAGGGTTTACAATCGGCGTAAACATGCCAACCAAAAAGACCACGGCATTGATGACGATGAGCGTGGCCATCGCCGACCAATCACCACCGAGGTTGAATCCGCTCGGCTCGTCCCGGTAATACTCTCGGTCGGATAAACCCATAAGAAAGAAGCAAAGATTAAAGAGCCTGTGCCATTGATGTTAAATCAAGGTGATGCCAAATCCACCGCATATAGTATCGCTCACCCACGTCGGCAGGCAATGCGACACACTGACTTAGCCGCAAATTCCGTAGCGTAGAAGCCATGCGACAAAGAATTTACAGCGGCGGCAAGGCCTGCGGCACGCCAGCGGGTGGTGGCAGCGTATCGTCCGCCGGCGGGTAGAAATTCGGGCCCGCCGGAGTGCCAGGCGGAACAAGTGTTCCCGGCGGAATGGTTTGCGGTAAAAGAAGGTTGGGCGTTTCCACCGGCGGAGGCGAATACCCAGGCTCAATCGTCGCTGTGCCGGTCGTCATCGCACCGCCTAGCCGGGTTTGAATTTTCGCTAGCATCACTTGTTCAAGCGCTGGGTCTCGGCCTAACGGAATCCAACCCACCGTCGGCGTGCGCGGACCATTGGGACGTGCAGGATCACCAGGGATCCGATACGGATCGGTTGCAAACTCCGTATCCCGCTGCAGCGACGTATCATAACGAAACGTGGCAGCACCCGCCGAAGCTTTTTCCGGTTGTGGCACGTCTTCCAGCTCTTTGATGACGGTCACATCTACTAAATAACCGTGCTGATCGGGCACCACACGCACAAAGGCGCGTCGGCGAATCGATTGCAACGTGCTTTCCAATCGCTCGTAATAGCCCACCGAATCGCGCCGCCATGGCTCGAATAGCGTGGCGCCTGTGAGCGGAAATGTATCAATACTCCCTTCCGTCAAAACGTCCCCGACTAATTTCACTCGATCCTCACGTTCGACTTCGAAATAGTCGTCTACCACATCGACGATTTGATCCCAAGCAAAATCGCGATTCACGGCCGGCACCACAACATTGTTTTGAGGCACGACAACCGGCGACGTTCCAGCAGGTAGCACAACCGCTCCTGGCACACCCTCTGCGACCGATGGCATGCCCTCAGTCCCAACAGGCCCTGTCGAATTGATGCCACCCGGAGGGCAAT
Organism: uncultured Pirellulales bacterium; assembly: GCA_964538425.1. Lineage (GTDB taxonomy): Bacteria > Planctomycetota > Planctomycetia > Pirellulales > JADZDJ01 > JADZDJ01. The sequence continues at coordinate 8,957 of CAZIGP010000013.1, forward strand.
AAACCCCTGGTGGCACGACGATCTGCTGCGACGACTTCCCATAACGGCTAAACGCATTGCAACCGCCAACGGCAGCAAACATCAGCAGCAAAATGATCGACGACAGGATGCGCATGAAATTACAGAGCGCAGGTACGCTCGCTAACAGCAAATTGAACCAGGCCGAGCGGCCTCTACAGGAAAAGATCGGCGAAAAGTGGCGGAAGTGTCTCGAAAACTTTGACTTACTGCAAGACGACTAAGTCATGGTAGTCCCTGCCTATTTCCAGAATTTTACCCATTCTTCCATTTCTGAAATTTTTAGGAACTTTTCCTGGCTCGCCAGCGTCTCAATAGCGGGTTGGTAGGGAATTTCTAACCCTTAAGGCTCATAAAATTGCCGGAAGCTCGTCACAAATAGGTGAGCTAGCTGTTTTCAAAAGGGAGATGCTGTCATGAATTGCCTCACAAAATTGCGGCTTGGGTTGATTATTTTAGGCATTGTAGGGCTACTTCCTGCCCTCACCCTTGCTCAAGGTTTGCTAGTAGATGTCAATTCCAGCGAGCAAACTCGCCTCCCACGTCCTGGAATTTGGCCACCGCCATTTCCGCGCCCACGGCCGGAGCCCGAACCGCCCACTTCGTACAAAATCAAATCGCTCGAAGTCTCTGCGAAGCTCCAGCAGCAAATTGCCAAAGTGCAGGTCACTCAGTCATTTGTGAACACCGGCAGCCGACAGATGGAAGTGTCGTTTGTGTTCCCGCTCCCTTACGACGGAGCAATCGACCAGCTCACACTACTCGTGGATGGCAAAGAATATCCAGCCAAGCTGCTCGATGCCAAACAAGCACGAACGATGTACGAAGAAATCGTGCGTAAAAACCAAGACCCGGCATTGCTGGAATGGCTAGGAACGGGCTTGTTCAAAACCAGTGTCTTCCCTGTGCCGCCCGGAGCCGAGCGAAAAGTGACCCTGCGTTATTCGCAGCTTTGCCGCAATTGGGATGGGCTCACCGATTTCATCTTTCCACTGTCGACGGCCAAATACACTTCGCACCCGGTCGAAGAGGTAAAGATTCAACTAGCCCTCGAAAGCGATGCCGAAATCAAGAACGTTTACAGCCCCACGCATACTGCCGATATCAAACGCCCCGACGATAAACACGCAACGATCAATTACACCGCGAAAAACACTGTACCCACAGATGACTTTCGCCTCTTGTACGATGTCGGCAAAGGCGTCGTCGGCACAAAAGTGCTCAGCTATCGTCCCGACAACGACGATCAAGGCTACTTCGTCTTGCTTACCAGCCCACAAATTAAAGGCGAAGAAAACGAACGGCCAAAAAAGACAGTCGTCTTAGTGCTCGATCGCTCGGGCAGCATGAGCGGCGAAAAAATGGAACAGGCCAAAGGAGCAGCCAAGTTTGTCATTAATAACCTGAAAGAAGGCGATTTGTTCAATCTCGTCGCCTACGACAGCGAAGTGGAAAGCTGGCAAAGCGAACTGCAAAAGTTCAACGATGACACGCGCAAGACGGCACTCGGCTTCGTCGAAGGCATTTATGCCGGTGGTGGCACAAACATCAACGGCGCCATGACCACCGCGCTCAAACAACTTCAAGACACCAAACAGCCAAACTTTGTAATCTTTCTAACCGACGGCTTGCCTACCGTCGGCGACACCAACGAAGCCACAATCGTCGCCAAGGCACGCAAGAACAACGACGTGCGTGCCCGCATTTTCGATTTCGGCGTCGGCTACGACGTCAATAGCCGCCTGCTCGACAAACTGGCCCGCGAAAATTTCGGCCTCAGCGAATACGTGCGGCCGAACGAAAATATCGAACGCTCGGTGGCAGCCCTTTACAACCGCATCGGCTCGCCAGTGATGACCGACGTAAAAATCACAGTCGATGTCGAAGGCGTCAAACCCGAAGACGGTGCCGCGGCAAACCGCGCTTATCCAAAAGACATCGTCGATCTTTTCGCCGGAGAGCAACTAGTGCTCGTCGGCCGCTACAAAAAGCCTGGCACTGCAAAAGTGACAATCACCGGCAAAGTTGGCGATAAAGAACAAAAGTTCGACTTCCCAGCCACACTGGTCGAAAAAAGCAGCGACGATTCGCAAGCCTTCATCGAAAAACTGTGGGCCGTTCGGCGGGTCGGCGAAATTCTCGATCAAATCGACTTGAACGGCAAGAACGACGAACTAACAAAAGAACTGGTCACGCTATCATTGCGTCACGGCATCTTAACGCCCTATACGTCGTTCATCGCCGATGAATCCGGTCGCATGCCTAGCCTCGAAGGACAAGCCAGAACGGCAGCTAGCAGATTAGATTCGCTCGGGGTGGCAGATGGAAGAATCGGCGTCGAACAACGTCGTTTGAAGCAATCCTATCAAGCGGCTGCCAAACCAGCCTCCGAATTCCGCGGGAAATTAGGCCGGGAATCCTTGTCATCTGCCAATGGCACGGTGGGCGGCGAATACGACGACGCGTTCGGCGCCGTAACCAGCGGCAAAGAAGACGCCGCAAAAGCCGAAACCAACATGCGCTACGCGGGCAAGAAGGTCTTCTATCGCAAGGCAAACCGCTGGATCGATTCCGAAATTCCCACCGATCAAGCCGAGCCAAAAAGCAAGCCCGTCCAAATCAAACGCTTTAGCTCAGCGTACTTTGAACTGGTCGATAAGCATGGCCGAGAAGTCGCCAAGTTCCTGGCGATGGATGAGCCCGTAACGATCCAGCTTGACGGCAAAATTTACGAAGTGGAATAGCCAACAAACTGAACCACCCCGCAATCGCCTACTGCACCGCCGCCTGCCGTTTGCAGCCTACTGCCTACTTTCAATCAAACATCGAATCCATGCCCAGTCGTGTTTTCAATTCTTCAAACTGTTGGTGATATTGATCGCTCGACGAATGAACGTGTTCGGCTTCGGTGATGAACTTCATCTGGTCGTTGCATCTTACACCGCGGTCTTGGAAGACAGATTCAAAGCCGCTCAAATCCTGACCGTAAGCAATCAGTAATTTGTGTTCGTCGAACTGCACTTCCAACGGCACGTGCGGGTTAAGCACGGCAATGCCCGTGCAGCCGTCGTTAAGCAATAAGTCTTCGTAATCGTAAAGCACACTTTTCAATACTGGCAGATCGATGTGCTCGCGATATAAATCGACGTGTCCTTTTTGTTCGCGATTGTGGCTGGTTTCCAAAACCACGTCGACTTCAAAACCAAGTGGATCGAGCAGTTCCATGAACGTCTCGAAAAGTTCTTCTTTCGTGGCGGCAGCCATCAGCACGGGCACGCGCACGCGAGTTTCTTCATCGCTAAAGCAATCGTGGCGATAGCCTTGCTGCGGCACAACTTGCAAATCGAACGAAGGGCGTACCGCCTCGGTCAGCTCAAAGTTGCCGTAGCGGCAGACTTTCAGATGTGCCTCAAGCTGATCTTCGGAAAGCTTCTCGAAGCTGCTCGTGGTGTGCGGCGGCGCACCATCGCGAAAGACATTACGGAATAAACGTTTTATGAACCCCATCGGCGATGTTTCCTCAATGTTGTTGCGCCCCGATCCCGGCCGAAGCTTGCTATTTGTTGGCTGTGGGAATACCGCTAGCAGCTCCGTTACCTGGATAAATAACACTAGGATACGATCAGAAGCCAGAAAGGGTTTGCTGGCGTTTTACTTCGCCTTTTTTGGACCCCGTACCTACCGCCTCTAGCCTCTGTCCGATCCTTTCAAGTCTAGCACTAGCTTTAGACAAACCACCTCTGCGAATAGCATTCCACAAAGATAGATTTGCCCTTACTTGTCAAAATATGCGGTCGGCGGCAACTTTATGCCGTCTAATGCCGCACAAAGCTCAATTCTGGCAAATGTTAAAACGACTATTTCACAAGACCTAAGTTGAAAAGTTTGCGAAATCAAGGTTGCCCCAAGAGGGGCGTTTTTAGTATCTGGTGCTCATCGGGCCGCCAAAATGTGCAATTTTTCGGCCTTTAAGGTAAATCCGTTTTCTAAGGCACCTTTCCCATTTCGCAGAGACAACATGTTGCGTCTTCTCAACAGCTATCTGTTTCAGTTACGAAACACCGGCCTAATTGGTTTGCTCATTACTGTCTTGGCCGGATGTACCGATCGTTCCACGCCCAAGCTTTCCCTGCCTGCACAAAGCGATCGGCAGGCTGATCAATCGGCTTCCAGCCCCCTTAATACAGCCAGTGCACCTATCGCGGTCGACCCCGTCGCGATCAATGCCAAAGGGCAGCCTAAAGAGACTTGGGAAGCCGTCTTTGCTTATGGCTCAAAAATCGGCTGGGGCCATGCTACCACGACAAACTTTACCGAGGCCGGCCGAAAGCTAGTACGCATCGAAAATAAAAATCATGTGGCCGTCGATCGCGAAGGGCAGCGCACCACGATCGATATCTCCACCAGTAGCATCGAAACCCCGGAAGGCGAGTTGCTGCGGTTCGAAACAGAAATGAACGCAGGCCCCAGCCGTACCGTCACCCAAGGTAAAGTCGAAGAAAATCAGCTTCGAATTGAAACCACAACCCAAGGTAAAACCTCACAAGAAACCATTCCCTGGGTGCCAGGCACTTTGGGATTCAATGCCGCCGAACAATCGCTGGCAAACTCTCCGCTGCAGCCTCAAGAAAAAAGAACGCTGCGAGCGTTAATGCCGGTGACGAATGAAATTGTTACGATTGAATTAACTGCTGCCCAATGGGAATCAACCGCTCTGGTAGATCACGCCGAAGACTTACTTTGCATCGATAGCGTCTTGTCTTTGCCGGTGAACAAACCGGACGAAAAACCCTCGGTCATTCGCTCTCGTCTGTGGACCAACCGTGAAGGGCAGGTGCTGAAAACGGCCATCGCGGCCTTGCACCAAGAAACCTTCCGAACCACCAGTGAGTTTGCCATGTCGGCGGGTTCTTCCAGGCGATTGGACTTAGTCGTCGATAATACCGTCCCTGTAGGGCGCTCATTACCAAATCCCCATGCCACGCGACGCATCCGTTATCGAGTGC
>CAZIGP010000013.1:13990-16580 GCA_964538425.1 uncultured Pirellulales bacterium
AATCCGGCACAAGTATTCTTCTCCGGTCGCTTACAGCAAGTTTCACCTCTCGATCCCCACACCGCCGAAATTACGGTGCTGCAGTACGACCGAGAAGCTGCGGAGAAATCCGGGCAATCGCCGAACTCAGCCGAAAATGGTTTAGCAGCGGGTCAAAACGAACCCGGACTGTCAGCATCTGCCGACCTTAAATCCCGTCGTCCTCCCACCGAGGAAGATCGCCAATCAAATAACCTCATTCAAAGTGACGATCCTCAAGTGATCGCCATGGCTAAGTCGGTCGCGCCCGAGGAAACGAATCCCTGGAAGCTGTCGCTTGAATTGGAAAAGTTCGTCAAGAAAACCATCAAACTAAAAAACTTCACTCAGGCTTTTTCGACCGCCGCCGATGTGGCTCAATTGCGCGAGGGAGATTGCACCGAGCATGCGGTCTTGTTGGCTGCCTTAGCCCGGGCTCGCGGCATTCCATCGCGGGTCGCGATTGGCTTGGTTTATCAATCCCCTGGCCAAAGTTTTGCTTACCACATGTGGAATGAATTATGGATTGAAGACCGCTGGGTGCCGATGGATGCAACACTAGGACGGGGTGGAATTGGCGCCGCCCACTTAAAACTGACCGATTCGAATCTCTCTGGTGCCGCGGCCTACAGCAGCTTTCTGCCGGTCGCTCAAGTCATCGGTCAATTGAAAATCGAAATCTTGGAAGTCGAGTAAGAACATCTGACAAAATGACCGGGCCTGTTAGACATTCGAAGTTAGTCAGCTTTTTCGTGCCTCATCGAAAGCTTGTTTGATCCAGAAGTTATCGGCCTGACGATCCGCAATCGAATGGGCGGCGATGACTGATCGCCAGCCACCGCATGAATCCAGCAAGTCGTTTCCGGAGTCCAAGGCGCGACATCGAAATAAAACTGCCACTGCGTTTTTTGAGGTGGAATTAACAGACCGTTCAATCCAATGTTTGCTACGGTCACGCCGAATGGCAAGTTACTTACTTCCACAGTTACATGCTCGTCGAAACCATTTCGTTCTAATAAAACTTGTGCGGGCATGGTTTTTCCAGCTTCAAGAACAATTTCTTCCGCGGGCGCATTTTCCGCATCTTGGCTGGCGCTAATTTTTGCGGCAGGGTCAGGTGCCAATCGCACGGTAAACTTCGGTTCCTTTTCAAGCTGCAGATTTCCTAACGTGCCGATTTCTTTTTCCACTTTGCGGCCATCGATTTCACCGACAGCGCGAAACTTCAGCTGAGCTAATTGTTCTGCGGTCGGTTGCACGGCGTTCTTATCGACGAATACGACGCCTTTCGCCTGAAAAAGCCCATGGCCTATCACCAACGGTGACGAAATCGTAAAGCCCGGTGGCGTTGTGCCTGCGAGCTCGACGCGCACCTCTTCCTCGAATTCGTCAAGGCGTTCTAAATCGACCGTAAATGTCTTGCCAGCGCCGACGGGAATTTTTGAGTCACGCCCTCCAAGCTTTACATCAAAATCTGGCTTTAAAGGTCGGGCGGTAAGCTGGTATTTGTATTGATCGCCATGAAACCCGCGCACATCGCTGATGCGCACCAGGTAGGTTCCGTCTTGAGGAGCAGTAAATGACAGTCGAGAATCTTTTCCTAAGCGGCGAAAACCATCGTCGTCGTTCTCATAATTTAATTTGAATACCGGCAAACCATTAGGAACCGGCTTCGCATCGGGCGCTAGCGGCTCGACCACATAACATGGCTCCCCCAGCGCATGGCTGGTTGGTGTGGTGTCAAAATAGGCAAATCGGTTCCCGCCATGCGGGAACATCGACATCCCGCTGTCGGGGCCTCGGGGCATCAAGAAAGATTTGCAGACTTCGCCTTGGAAATAAAAATATTGACCGATGTCCATTTCCTCCCAACCGAACATCCGTATGTCGCGTTCGTTGCTATTGATGCCTCGAAAGTGAATGTAGGAATCACGCACCGCCGCTAGCAACATCCGTGGCACTGGTTTGCCTTGAGCATCGAGAACTTCCAATTTCGAATCCAGCGGCGATTTATCTTGGGCGGCGCGAATTTCGAATACCCACTGCTGTCCCTGCCGGCATTCAATACGAAAGAGATCGACGTCGTGCTCACGGCCTGAACTTGCCACGTCGATCGCGCCTTCCGCAACACCGGGCAATCCAAGCGGGTTGGCAGAGCCAGGCTCATCGTTCGGTTCAATCTCCGCCGTCTTTTTTGACTCGATTGCATTGTCCGACGACGCCTCGACTTCTTTCTGAACCAATGTAGTTTGAGAGGCCTCCGGGCGTTTTAACTTCGTCGGTATGTCCAATAACTCGAGCGATCCATTCATTCGCCCTACGGCCAACCGGCGGCTATCTGCCAAAAAAGCAATCGCCGGAGTCAAATCGGGCTGCACAGGAAAAAGATGAATTTGCGTAAACGAATTGACGTCCCACAGCTTGATCGTCCGATCGTCCCCTACGGTAGCTAATAGTTTTCCATCAGGTGAATACACGGCTTTAACGATCGGCCCCTCATGAGCATAACGAATGTGATTGATGGGATTCGTTTCCGGTTTATCTCGCGAAATTAACGTCCATACTCGCAAAC
>CAZIGP010000014.1:0-1837 GCA_964538425.1 uncultured Pirellulales bacterium
GAAGGCAAAACCGAAGTCTGAGCCGCCGACCTCGGCCATTTCTTGTTGGCAGCGGTCGGGCGTGATGCTTTTCATGAGGGCCACGGTATCGTCTGGCTCGAGCACTTTGGTTTCGAGACGGCGCAGACGGCCATGGAGGCGAAGCACCGGAGGCTGGCCTACGGCGATGTGCAAATCGCTAGCGTTTTGCTTGACGACGGCCATCAATAGTTTGTCGATGAGCAGACCGCTCATAAATTTACAGAAGCCTCACGTATCGCCGTTGAATGGTAGGGGCGAAGAGTTTGCAAGCGATGAAGGGCCGCAAGCAGGATTTAGCGTAGGCAGGCAAAAAACGCTAAGCTGCAAACGGCAAGTCGACCGCTTTTAAGCTCTTTGGATTGTTCCGATTTTTGCAGCAACCTTTGCCCACGATAAACGGCGGATCCGGGCGGCTCGCTGGCCCTGACTTATTGAGCCTTGGAAGAGGGTAATGGATCTCGCTTAAACGATTGGTTGCCAGCAAGATTATTCGTTTGTGCTATCAGCAGCTCAAGTTTTGTTGAAAAAAGTGAACGATGCGTAGCCAATCGGATCTTCTTGCCACTATCAAGAACGACGATGCGATTTGCTTTTGTCCTCCGGGGCTTTTGGTAGTTGGAAGTTATTGATTAGTAACTGTTTCTGTGCCACAGGCTGAATGGGGCAGAGGGTTTAGCTTTCGACTTGCTTGGAGTTGCGGAATACTTCTTCGATGGTGGTGATGCCTTTCAGCACTTTGGCGATACCATCGTTATAAAGTGGCGTCATTCCTTGGCTTACGGCGGCACGGCGAATTTTTTGAGTGGGGGCACCTTCGAAGGCTAATTCGCGGATTTTTGAGGTCATCATCATCATTTCGAAGATGCCTAGCCGGCCGCGGTATCCGCCTCCGCCGCAGTTACTGCACCCACGGCCTTTCATAAAAGTTGCTTTGGCAGCCATCTCTGGTGTGATGCCAGCTTCTTTGAGGACGGCCTCAGAAGGCTGGTGAGGTTGCTTGCATTTCGGGCAATTTACACGTACGAGCCGCTGGGCTAGCACTGCAATCACGCTGCTAGCGACCAAATAAGCCGGAACACCCATGTCGACCATTCGTGTAATAGCTCCGGGCGCATCGTTCGTATGTAGTGTACTGAAAACTAAGTGTCCAGTCAGAGATGCCTGAATGCCCATGGATGCGGTTTCCGCATCTCGCATTTCGCCTACAAGGATAATGTTCGGGGCTTGCCGTAACATCGAGCGGATGATGCGAGCAAAATCGAGCCCGATGTTGTGCCTAACCTCTACTTGGTTAATGCCTGGGAGATAGTACTCCACGGGATCTTCCGCAGTAATGATTTTTACGTCTGGGCGGTTTAGCTCATTTAGGGCTGCATACAGCGTGGTGGTCTTTCCCGAGCCGGTTGGCCCTGTGACCAGGATGATGCCGTTGGGGCGTCGGATAAGCTGTTTAAACGCCCGGAAGTCTGATTCCGACAAGCCAAGCTGGCGGACGCCAACCCGGATGTTGTCTTTATCCAAAAGACGCATGACCGCCGATTGGCCGTGGTTGCTAGGCAGCACGCTAACCCGCAGATCGAGTTCCTTTTGGCCGGCGGTAATCTTGATGCGGCCGTCTTGGGGGCGCCGGCGTTCGGCGATATCCATTTTGGCCAGAATTTTGATGCGTGACAGCAGGGCACCCAACAATCGCTTGGGGGGGCTGTCTCGTTCGACCAATACACCATCGATTCGATAACGAATTCTGACTCGATCTTCAAACGGCTCAACGTGAATGTCTGAGGCCCGAAGTTGCACGGCTTCGCTGATAATCAAC
>CAZIGP010000014.1:1851-16487 GCA_964538425.1 uncultured Pirellulales bacterium
GGGCACTTGATTCGTCGACAGCTTCTTCGGTGGTCGCAGCGTCTTCGGTCGTTTCTGTGAAGTCGATCGCCGTGTCGGTGAATTCTTGCAGCATCGAGTCAGCGCTTTCGCCATCAATCTGACCGTAATGCCGGTTGATGGCTTCCTGAATCATTTCGCGAGGAGACAGGGCGATTTCGATGTTGCGATTGAGAATAAATTGCAGCTTATCTCGTGTTTCAAAGTCGAGGGGGTCGCTCATGATGACTTTGAGCGTACGTTCATCGACCTCAGACAGCGGTAGAACGGTATTTTCGCGCGCCACCGATTCCGGCACCAATTCGACGATTGCAGGCGGGATCACTACTTCGTTCAAATTGACGAAGTCCAGGCCATGTTCTTGGGCCATGGCTCGCATCACGTCGTCGCCACTGGCGTAGCCCAACCGAATTAGTTCATCAGCGACGCTTTTACCCGATTGTGTCGCCAGTTTTTTTGCCTCAGCCAATTGGTCGGGGCTGATGAGCTTTTTGCGAATGAGAATTTCGTCGAATTTGGCCATAGTGCGTTGAACGATGTTGCTTGCCGTTTAACGTGAAAAACGACTCAGTTAAAAAACGCTATGCCGTCAGCAGCCAGCAAATAATCTCAAAGTTGACCTGACGTACAAGTAGGACAACATGCAACTACCATTGGCAGCGCCGACTTTCGGTTGACGTCGTAAGAAGCCTCTTCGGAATTGCCTGCTGTTCCCACCGCCGATGGACGAATTTTGCCGAATGGATGAAATCGAATAAATGCGCAAAACAGGAAATCATTCTCCACGGCTGTCGCAAAGTGTCCCACCGCGACAGCAGAGCAAAAAGATTCGACCAGATCGACGGAAAAGCCTTACTCGGTATCTATTTAGCGTACTGGCGGCGAGGAGGACTGTCAATTAAGCGCTAACAGCCAAAGGGGGCGAATCGTGGACGAAAGTCGCTAAGATTAGGCTGTTTGAAGGGAAGCGCGGAAAGCAGCAGATGCTTCGACGTCCCTTCCTAACCCGTTTCCTCGCTTCTTTCGTTACTGTCGCGCGAATCGTTCGGCTTCCAGCCCTAGCCGCTTCATTTTCTTGTAGAGGGTGGTGCGGTTGATGCCGAGTTCTTCGGCGGTGGCTTGGCGGTTCCAGTGATGGCGTTCTAGCACTTCCAAAATGATCTGTTTTTCCGGTGATGCGAGCGCTTGCTTCAAATTGCGGCCGGGGTCGCAATGGGCGGAAATTGGGGCCTCGGCAGCCAATTGGGTTGGTAGGTCTTGAACTTGAACGGTTTCGTCTTTGCCTAACAAAACGGCTCGTTCGACTACATTTTGCAGTTCTCGAACGTTGCCCGGCCAGCGATAACGTTGCATGGCAGTCAGGGCTTCGTCGCTAAAACCTTGCACCTTGCGGCCTGATTCTTGGCAGACTTCGTCAAGAAAATGCTTGGCTAACAAAGGGATGTCAGAAAGCCGATCTCGCAGCGGTGGAAGTTCGACATTGATGACGTTGATTCGATAATACAGATCTTGCCTAAAGCGACCATCTGCGACCGCTTTCGAGAGGTTTTCGTTCGTCGCCAAGATGACGCGACAATCGACCCGCTGTGTCTTCGTACCACCCACGGGTTCGAATTCAAAATCTTGTAATACTCTCAGCAATTTGACTTGCATACCTGGGCTGGCCGTACCAATTTCATCGAGGAAAATCGTACCAGCATTGGCGAGCATGAATTTGCCAGTTTTGTCACCGGTGGCTCCGGTAAATGCTCCAGCGACATGGCCGAATAATTCGCTTTCCAGCAGCGTTTCTGGGAGCGCTCCGCAAGCGACTTCGACAAATGATTTATCGCGTCGGCTGCTAGCTCGGTGAATGGCGCGGGCTACGAGGGATTTCCCTGTGCCGCTTTCGCCCGTAATCAGCACTGTCGCCTTGGTATCTGCAATGGATTCGATCATTTCGAAGATGCGACGCATCCGGTGATCATGACCGACGATGTTTTCCAGGCCAAATTTCAAATCGAGCTGTGCTTTCAACTGCTTGTTTTCTTCCATGACTTCGCGCTGGTTCAATGCGCGCTCGATGGCTACTTCCAGTTCGTCGTCGATCAGCGGTTTGGTCAGTAGATCGAAAGCACCTGCCCGAATTGCGTCGATGGCCAACTCCACTGTGCCGTAGCCGGTGACCAAAATAACGGGAGTGGCAGGATTACGCTTGCGAGAATATTCCAGCAACTCAAAGCCGTCGCGGTCTGCAAGACGAATATCGACGATCAACAAATCAAATGGCTTGCGATCAATGACACTGGCGGCCGAAGCAAAATCTGACGCCACATCAACCTTATAACCTTGCTCCCGTAGCCAGTCAGCCATGGAATTCAGAACTTGACGGTCGTCATCGACCAACAACAATGTGCCTTTTTTCATATTTGACATGGCCGGCGAGGCTCTCTTTAAGCGAAGTTGATAGGGTAGGCGAACAATTCTCTGTCGAAGTTTATCTACGTCATTTGTGACAAAGGTCAACGTCGCGGGCAAAGTAGCACAGAGGCGGTTCCGCTTTTGCCGGTTGTAGGGGATAATAGAGTTTCACTGTCCGCTTATCAGGATTGTTATTCCTAGGTTCAAAAGGGCCTTAGCACAAAGGAAAGTCATACCTCTATGATCATTGCCGTTGGATGCGATCATGCCGGATTTCCACTGAAAGACTTCGCTATCGAACAAGTACGCGCTGCAGGGCATCAAGTGCTCGATTGTGGTGCGTTGACACTCGTGCCAACCGACGATTACCCCGATTATGCGTTGGCCGTGGCCAATGCGATTCGGAGTGGTAAAGCTGAGCGTGGCATTGTCGTCTGCGGCAGCGGAGTCGGGGTAAGCGTGGCGGCCAACAAGGTACCGGGTATTCGAGCTGCAATGTGTCACGACACCTTTTCAGCCCGGCAAGGGGTGGAAGACGACTCCATGAATGTTGTTTGTCTTGGCGCCCGTGTCATTGGGCCGGAGGTGGCCGCAGAGGTCATTCGTGCGTTTTTGGCTGCCAAATTCTCAGGTGCAGAGCGTCACCAGCGGCGATTAAACAAGGTGCTGAAAATCGAAGCCGATGCTTTGGAAGGGAGTTTTGGGGGATAAATTAAGCCGTAATTCATTCTGGGGTAGCGATTTGCGCTCCAAAAAATCTCCATTACGCTGTCTTCACGAAGCCGTTAAGATTAAACGGTGGCGAGGAGTTTACGGCGTCTGCTTAGCTTTTTGTTAATACAAATATCTGTGGTTAAAAATTTACGTTAACCACCATGTAGCCAATGGAAGAACTCGAACAGCGGATTGGTAGCTTAAGTCTTGAATTTGTCGAAGGCTTACTTGCAGATTATCTGCGTGATCCTGAAAGCGTCTCGCCGGATTGGCGAAGTTATTTCGACGAAATGCTGCACGACCGGCGCAGTCAGGCCGCGCATGCTGAGAATCATCGTGCCACGGCTAATATCCAAGGAAGTCATTCAAGTAATGGCAACGGCGCCGTGGTTAAGCAAATTGGTCCGTCGTTTCGACCGGCCAGCTTGTTTTCACCACCACGCGTGACCGGTAGCGATGGTGCAGCGCTCGCGCCGTTACCGAAGCCCGCTTCTCCGGCCGAACAATGGCACATGGCGGTGCTACAAGATCGCGTCGACCAATTGGTGCGTGCTTATCGGGTTCGCGGTCATTTGGTTGCTCAGATTGATCCTCTCGGATTGCCACGTCCAGAGCTTCCGGAACTGGATCCACACTTTTATGGTTTCTCGGATGCCGATCTCGATCGTGAGTTTTCGACCGATACGATCGAAGGTCCGCAATCGATGACATTGCGTCGGATTCTTCAGCGGTTACGCAACACGTATTGCCGCAGCATTGGCGTGCAGTTTATGCACATGGACGACCTAAAAGTCCGCCAGTGGTTGCAAGATCGTATGGAAGGCACCGAAAACCGTTGCACATTGCAGCGACGCGAGCAACTGCGCATTTTACATGGCCTGACTAGTGCTGCTGTATTCGAGGAATTCATTCAGCGTCGTTTTCTGGGGTCCTAGAGTTTTTCATTGGAAGGTGCCGAAACGTTAATTCCGCTTTTGGACCTTGCCATCGAAAAGGCGGGCGAACATAAGATCGATGAAATCGTCCTCGCGATGGCTCATCGTGGCCGTTTAAATGTGCTAGCCAATGTGATGGGAAAGAGTCCGCAGCAAATTTTCCGTGAATTTGCCGATATCGATCCCGAATTGCATATTGGCCGTGGCGACGTGAAGTATCACCTGGGCCATTCCACCGATGTAAAAACTTCATCGGGGCAGCGAATCCATCTCTCGCTGTGTTTCAATCCGAGCCATCTTGAGTTTGTTAATCCGGTGGCGATTGGGCGGGTGCGATCGAAGCAGGATCGTGTCAATGATTTCGACCGCAGCCGTGGTATGGCAGTGCTTATTCATGGCGATGCTGCATTTGCCGGTGAGGGTGTTATCCAAGAAACGCTGAATATGAGTCAGCTTACTGGCTATAAAATCGGCGGCACCTTGCATGTGGTTGTGAACAATCAAATTGGTTTCACAACGAGTCCTAGCGAAGCTCGTAGCACGACTTATGCGACCGACGTCGCCAAGATGCTGCAGATTCCGATCTTTCACGTTAATGGGGAAGATCCTGAGGCGGTGGCACAAGTCATCCAGTTGGGCATGGATTTTCGCCGTGAATTTCAGCGTGACGTTGTGATCGATATGTACTGTTACCGGCGTCGCGGACACAACGAAGCCGATGAGCCGGCCTTTACTCAACCCCAGTTGTATCAGGCCATCGAACAGCGTAAGAGCGTTCGGCAAGGCTATCTCGATCATTTGCTAAAACTGGGTGGGATTGAACGTGAAGAAGCCGATCATATTGCGGCCGAATTACGCAGCCAGCTTGAGCAGGAGTTGTCAGTTGCCAAGAGCGAAGAATATGTACATCGCAGTGATCTTTCTGGCTTTTGGGCGTTTTACATTGGCGGACGCGAGCGGGAAGCTGCGGAAGTAGAAACCGACATGAAGTCGGAGAAGTTGTCAGCGCTGTTGCACAAATTGACCGAGACGCCAGCGGATTTTAAGCCACATGCAAAAATTGAACGACTGTTAGAAACCCGTCGTGAAATGGCTGAAGGCAAGCGACCACTCGATTGGGCTGCTGCCGAAGCATTGGCACTCGGCAGCCTTGCAGTGCAAGGCTTGCGAATTCGTTTAACGGGGCAAGATAGCGAGCGTGGCACATTCAGTCACCGCCATGCTGTTCTACACGATGTTCGCAACGGCGGGCGTTATATGCCGCTTGCTCATTTGGCCGCGGATCAGGCACCGGTTGAAATTTACAACAGTCCGCTATCGGAAGCTGGAGTGTTGGGCTTCGAGTATGGTTATAGCCTCGATTGCCCTGATGGGCTGGTGATGTGGGAAGCTCAATTTGGCGACTTTGTAAATGCCGCGCAAGTTGTGATCGATCAATTTATCGTCAGTGCTGAAGACAAATGGCGACGGCTTAGTGGTATTGTGATGCTTTTGCCTCACGGCTTCGAAGGGATGGGACCAGAACATTCGAGCGCCCGATTGGAGCGCTTCTTGCAGTTGGCCGCGAAGGACAACATTCAAGTTGCAAATCTGACCACGCCAGCGCAGTTTTTTCATTGCTTACGACGTCAAGTGTTACGCGTGTGGCGGAAGCCGCTCGTGCTCATGACGCCAAAAAGCTTGTTGCGTCATCCGCAGGCTGTTAGCCATTTAGACGATCTTGCCCACGGCCGTTTTCATCGGGTGCTCGCGGATATTGCCCCTGAAGGCCGCACGAAGGTGGATCGTGTACTGCTTTGTTCGGGGAAAATTTATTACGAGCTTGAAAGTAAACGCAAAGAACTTGGCAAGCACAATGTTGCGATCTTGCGA
Source organism: uncultured Pirellulales bacterium (assembly GCA_964538425.1). Lineage (GTDB taxonomy): Bacteria > Planctomycetota > Planctomycetia > Pirellulales > JADZDJ01 > JADZDJ01. The sequence continues at coordinate 7,791 of CAZIGP010000014.1, forward strand.
GTCGAGCAGCTCTATCCACTGCCTCGCGATTTGCTCAAAACCGCTCTCGATGGGTATCGAGATGGCACGCCTGTTTTTTGGGTACAAGAAGAGCCAGAAAACATGGGTGCGTGGCGGTTTATTCGTGTCCATCTCGGTGAATTGCTGTTCGATCGTTTTCCACTAGCGGGCATTTGCCGTCAAAGTGCTGCCAGCCCTGCTACCGGCAGTGCGAGTAGCCACAAGCTGGAGCAAGAAAAAATTCTGATGGCTGCGATGGGAGAATAGCTTTAAGTTCGAGAAGTCGAGTAAAGATTCTGCTATAGTTGTGTGTATGAGTACTGCTACGCTTGTTACCGCCGAAGAACTGTTAGCCCTGCCTACCGGCATGGGTAAACGCTATGAACTTATCATGGGGGAGCTCCGTGTAATGTCTCCATCCGGATGGCCCCACGGCAAAGTAGTGGGTAAGTTGCATAATCGTCTCGGCCATTTTATCGAGCAGCAGGATCTGGGAATTGTATTTGGTGCGGAAACAGGATTTCTCATTGCTCGTAATCCTGACACGGTTCGTGCGCCGGATTTTGCTTTTGTTGCCAAAAAAAATATCCCTGAAGTGAAGCCTACTGAAGCCTTTTGGCCTGGTGCACCCGACTTAGCTGTTGAAGTTCTTTCGCCGGGTGATACTACAGGCGAAGTCGATGAGAAAATTGACACTTGGTTAACCGCGGGCTGCGCTGCAGTGTGGGTGATTGATCCTCGATTGGAAACGGTCACGACGTATTATTCGAGGACCGATATCCGCATTAAAACCGCAGGTGAAATTCTAGAAGGCGGTACTGTCGTTCCTGGCTTTTCTTGTTCCGTCAACGAACTGTTTCGATAGTTTTGCACGAGCTGTTGCTGGCATCCATTCCGTTGTTCTTAAAGAGTGGTTGAGTAATGCAGCACCACCTTTGGCGATGAAGACGGGCGGGCGCCTTTTCATGGAAGGCTTTGAAGCCTTCGGCGTAGTCGCGATCATTGTTCTTGCCGCTGGATCTTGATTCTTCCGCCTTGCTATACGTCAAAAATCGAAAATCCCGGGCAATTGCTGCTACTTTCCAGAAGGCCAGGGCTTACTTGATGCGTTGCGATAAATTGCTGACTTTTTGCGAAAATAGCGCCCTTTTCGTCATCGCAAATGCAAGACACAATATGATCTTTACCGATTGTTTTTAACGTTGTGGGTAAATCTACAAATGGCTGTTGAACTGAAAGTGCCTGAAGTTGGCGAGTCAATTACCGAGGTGCAAATCGCTCAGTGGCGTAAACGTGTTGGAGAAAGCGCCGAGAAAGATGAAAATCTTGTCGAGATTGAAAGCGATAAGGCTACCGTTGAGTTGCCAGCGCCGATCGCGGGTACTGTAACTCAGATTCTCAAACAGCCTGGCGAAAAAGCACGCGTCGGCGAAGTGATCGGGTACATGGATGGTGTCGTAAGTGGTGGTAAGTCATCAACCCATTCGAGTACTCCCAATAAAAAAACATCTGATTCGAGCGGCATTGAGACTAAAGCTTCTCCATCGCGTGCTGAGGGAACATCTTCTGATGCTGTAGCTCGAGTGCCGGGGGCTGAGCCTCGTGTGATGCCGGCTGCCGAACGCGCCATGGTTCAAGAAGGAATTCGATCCGACGCGGTCACGCCTACTGGTCCTGGTGGGCGAGCCTTAAAAGAAGATGTGATGCGGGCTGTCGATGAACGTGCTAGAACGACTCCGCCTGTGAAGCCGATGCCAGCTGCACCCATGACTCCAAAGGTAGCTCAGATTGTGGCATCCGATCTTCAGCGTCAAGTCGGACCTGTGGGCACCGGTGAAATTTCGAATGGTTATCCGCGTGAAGAAGAATTTGTGGTCATGAGCCCTATTCGTCGCCGGATTGCCGAGCGGTTAGTCGAAGCACAACAAACCGCAGCATTACTTACCACGTTCAACGAAGTGGATCTTGGCGAGGTGATGGCATTGCGCGCCAAGCATCGCGAGCAATATGAAAAACGTTATGGTGTGAAGTTAGGCTTCATGTCATTCTTTGTGAAGGCCGTGGTTGATGCGTTGAAGGGTGTGCCTCAGTTGAATGCCGAGATACGCGACCCACACGTAGTTTACCGCAATTATTATGACATTGGCATTGCCGTAGGGGGTGGCAAAGGATTAGTCGTACCTGTGCTGCGTAATGCCGAATTTATGAGTTTCGGTGACATTGAACAAAAGGTCGCTGATTTTGGCCGCCGCGCTGCTGAAAACAAGTTGAAGCTTGAAGAACTGCAAGGCGGAACATTCACGATTTCCAACGGGGGCGTGTACGGTTCGATGCTTTCGACTCCGATTATTAATCCGCCGCAAAGTGGTATTCTTGGACTGCATGCCATTCAAGATCGCCCGGTTGCTCGCAACGGCGAAGTCGTCATTCGCCCGATGATGTACCTTGCTTTGACTTACGACCATCGCATTGTCGATGGCCGTGAAGCGGTGATGTTCTTAAAACGGATTAAGGATGTGATCGAAGAGCCTTCGCGAATGTTGCTGGAGATTTAGGAACTGGGACTAGTTCCGTATCTCGAATACTTTTAGTGTCTGGAAAAAGTATGAGACGATTCCACTTTGTGATTTTGTGGTTTCTCGTCGTCTCTTCATCTTTGTCGCTGCTGGCGGCAGAAAATTGGCCGCAGTTTCGCGGACCGGGTCTTGACGGTATATCGCATGCCACGGGTTTGCCCGCATCGTTCAGCGAGACCGAAAACATTCGCTGGAAAACAGCCATTCATGGACGCGGCTGGAGTAGCCCTGTGGTATGGGGCGATCAAATTTGGATTACCACGGCGCCCGAGGATGGGAAAGAGAATTGCGCAATTTGCGTCAATCTTCAAACTGGAGCAATCGAGCACGATCTCAAACTATGGGACGTTGCCGAACCCCAGGCGATTCATGTAACGAACAGTTATGCTTCATCTACCCCGGCAATTGAAGCTGGGCGCGTTTACGTCCATTTTGGCGCCCATGGGACGGCGGCCATCGACACTGCTACGGGTAAAATATTGTGGGAACGGCGTGATTTTCTGTGCGACCATTATCGTGGACCTGGATCGTCGCCCATTATCGTTGATGATTTGTTGGTGCTGACATTCGATGGCTTTGATTTTCAATACTTGGTAGCACTCAATAAGCACACTGGTGATGTTATTTGGAAGCGCGATCGCAACATCACTAGTTACGATCGAGATGATGGAGATTTTAAGAAAGCATATAGCACTCCGCAGATTGCCAAGGTTGCAGGTCGAAGACAATTGATCAGCCCGAGCGCGGGCGCAACCATTGCTTATGATCCCACGAGTGGTGATGAATTGTGGCGAGTGCTTACGGGCGGAATGAACGCTGCATCGCCGCCGCTTGTTTTGAATGATTTACTGATTTGCTCGAGTGGCTACGGAGGCTGTCGCCTCTTTGCCGTGAAGGCTGATGGCAAGGGGGATGTTTCTGAGACCCACGTCCTTTGGGAATTTAAAAAAGGTGTGCCTACCCGGCCATCACCGGTTTTGGTTGATGATTTGCTTTACATGGTAAGTGACGATGGGATTATTTCTTGCCTTGATCCAAAGTCTGGAAAATCCGTATGGCAAAAACGGATTGGCGGCAATTTTTCTGCGTCACCGGTGTATGGAGATGGAAAGATTTATTTTTTTGACGAAGAGGGTACATCGACGGTGATTGAACCTTTTCGTACGTTCAAGCTTTTGGCGACGAATCATTTAGATGCAGGCTGTATGGCGTCGCCGGCAATCGCAGAGCGATCGTTGATTGTGCGCACTACGACGCATTTATATCGCATCGAGAAGGCACCCTAGTTTTGGCGTGTGCAGTATCATCCTTTACTGCACTAGCTTCAACGGGCGAGTGGAGGCCACTTGTCCGAATACGTCAATCAATTGATCTTCGTATGCAGAGGCAGTTTGTCCGCCTGGGATGTTGAAGTGAACTCCACGGGTAGTATTGGCTACGGACTGCATTAATTCTGTGTCGGCGGCGCCACCTAAGCTGATGGTAACAATGGGTATCTTGGCATTCTTGCATGCGACGGCTTCGCTATTTACAAGTGCTGTCCCCGCAGTTTCATTGGTAGGACGATTTGGTTGGCCGTCCGTCATCAGCACCATCATTTTAAACGCGCCCGCGCGGGCGTTATTTTGGAGTTCTTGGCGGGCTGATTGCATGCCAGCGCCGATGTTTGTTTGCCGATTGTAGTGCCCGGCTTGCCGAGCCTGCACTTTGTCGTTCACCGACGCTAAATTTGGCGTCAAGCCAGATTCGAGCACGGCATTTTCACTGGCGGAGTTGTAGACCACGAGTCCCAGCCGGTCTTCGGTCTGGATTTGCTGCATGTAAGAAAGAAATACTTCTACAGCATCTTTAAGAGCTGTTACCGGTTGAGCGCGAACACTGGCTAGTGCTGGGGTTTGTGTGTGCGATGATTGTTTGTCGAGTAGATATTGAATCCAAGTTCGATATCCGTACCTATTTCGATATGTAACTGAATCGTAGATGCTATTGGGGGCTGCACTAGTGCCTTTGACGTAGTTAACGTAATCATCCCAACTACCACTTGGAAATGGATAGGAAGCATCGACTCCTCCGACGCGCAGACCGAGATTGGTTTTAATTGTGTTATTACTTGTGGAACTGCTATAGGTCGTCAACGAAGAGGATTTGAACGTGGCATTGCCAACGTTCGGCGGACCAAGATCGGCCCAAATTTCGTCAATATTGCCTTCAACGTGGGATTGCGAGAGGCCATTTTGTCGGAATCCTCGCCAAGTGCTGTCGTAGTTCATTGAGCCAGAAAGGTCGAGTACCAGCATGATGTCGCGAGGTTGATATTGCGCAATCGCCGAGGCGGTTAAATCGAACGAGTCTTTTCCAAGCACTCGTCCAAAGAACAGTGGCTGGTTTGGATGGCTGACGACAACTCGCAATGCCGAAGGATTTTCATTGGATTGTTGGAAGGTGCGAGTATTGGAATTCCAATTACCGGCTGTGACTTGAATATTGCTCGTTGCGGGAATTCGTTTGCCCACCAAATTTTGTTGGACGAAACTGATGACCTCGGGCTCGGCTGCTGCAGCCCCTTCGACCAGCTTGCCAGCACCGGCTAAGGCGCCAGCATCGACAGCTCGACGCAATTCAGTTTGGGTATTGGACATGTAGCCGACATCGATAGCAAATGCCAAAAAGGCCATCATTACAATCATTAGAATCGCGGTGAGCACAATGATGTTGCCGTGACGATGGGCCATTTGTTGACGAGCGCGCACGGAAAGAGGGGCAAAAAATGCGGAACTCATAGAAAATCTCCGACGAAAAGACGAGGCGTGGTGCTGGAGGGGCCGGTCTTGTGGTTCTCAATTGGATCCGGCCTAACGAAAAGTCCACTACTGTTGCAACTGTAGCTTATTTTGTGGGTTCGTGCGGACAAAGCTCGGGATGGGCCATTAAAACCAAGAAAATTAGGGGTTTGTCGATGCTAGCGTCGGGATGGCGGCCGACCTTGGTGAAAATCGGAGATTTTGTTAGAAACCCCAATCTTTTGCGAAACTGGCTACGGCGAACCATGCGCTAATAGCTAGGAATTCAGTGATGCAATTCCTAGCTTGTGTGGCATTTACAGCGTTGATCGGTAAGGGAAATGCATATCGCGTAGTTTTGTTTAATATCACCTTCTGCCAAGGACGGCAAATTGGATGAATAACTTCTTCCGCACATTGCGGCTGGTGCTGCGTTACAAGTGGACGCTTTGCGCTTCTACGATTACTGCCATTTTGGTCGCGGTATTGTGGGGTGCGAATATCGGCGGCGCCTATCCGGTGATCGAGATTATTACTCGCAACCAATCGATGCAAACATGGATCAACGAAGGGATTGCGAGCGCTAAAGAGAATGTTGACAAACTAAAAATACAAAAGCAGGAAATTGAAGCGAATCTGGCTGCGGCTGATAAGAAGGATGATCGCGATTTACAACGCAGCCTGGCAAATATAAACAGCAACTTGAAGACCCAACAAACGCTGCTTGAGAGCCGCCAGTGGTGGAAACCCTACATCGATCAATATCTGCCAAACGATCCGTATCAAACGCTTGTAGTCATCATGATGGTGATTTCGCTGGGTTACATACTGAAGAATTTTTTCTTGGTGTGTGATTCGATTCTTGTCGATCGCTTAGCTAATTTGGCCACGCTTGATCTGCGCAAGAAATTCTACCGACGCACGCTGCGGATGGATTTGAGCAGTTTTGGGGAAGCGAGAACGAGCGAGTTAATGAGCCGTTTCACTTACGACATCGACAGCCTTGGCCATGGTATCCAAGCTGTACTAGGGCGTGCTGTCCGCGAACCGTTAAAGATGGCGGTATGCTTGGGTTGCGCGGCTTGGGTGTGTTGGCGGCTGCTGCTGGTTTCGGCTTTGATTGCGCCGATTGCCGGCTTTCTAATCGGTCGACTTGCCAAAACTTTAAAGCGGGCAAATCGACGAGCGATGGAAGAGATGTCGGGGCTTTATAACATCCTGACAGAAACATTTGGTGGTATCAAAGTCGTTAAAGCCTTTACCATGGAACGCCATGAGAGGTTGCGATTTCACCGTAATAGCAAGCAGTTTTTCCGTAAGGCAATGAAGATTTCGGTTTGATGCATTGATTCATCCGGCGACTGAATTGGCGGGGATCACGATGATCTGTCTAACGATTCTGGCCGGAACCTATTTGGTGCTAAATGGCCAAACGCATTTATTCGGGATCAAGATGTGCGATCGCCCATTGGCGTTCGCTGAATTGGCAATCTTCTATGGGTTTTTGGTCGGTTCGATCGATCCGGCTCGTAAAATGACAGAAGTGTTTAATCGGATTCAACGTGCTTCTGCGGCGGCAGATCGGGTGTATCAACTATTTGATCGTGAGCCAGCCGTGTGAGATCCTGCCAAGCCGCGGATACTGATACGCCATCATCGAGAGTTGGTTTTAGAAAATCTCAATTTCCGATACACGGCAGATCAGCCCGTATTGAACGGCATTAATTTGCGCATTCCCTACGGCGAAACTCTGGCTATTGTTGGTCAGAATGGCTCTGGCAAAAGCACCTTAGCCAATTTAATTCCACGGTTTTACGATCCAACAAGCGGCGCGGTGCGGCTCGATAGCATTGATTTGCGTGAAGTACGCTTACGTGACTTACGTGCCCAGATTGGTGTGGTTACCCAAGATCCGTTGCTTTTTGATGACACGGTGCTGAACAATATCCGATACGGTTCACCCCATGCCACGCGGCAACAAGTTATTGATGCTGCTCGTAAGGCTCATGCCCACCGATTTATTGAAGAACAGCTTGAGGAAGGCTATGAAACCAACGTTGGTCAGCTTGGCGGCAGGCTTTCTGGAGGCCAACGCCAAAGGATTTCACTGGCTCGAGCAATTTTGCGAGATCCGCCCATTTTGATTCTGGATGAAGCCACTAGCCAAATTGATATCGAGAGCGAGCAACTGATTCACAAAGTGTTAGAACAATTTGTGCGCGATCGAACAACGATTATTATTACGCATCGTCTTTCGACGCTCGACTTAGCAGATCGGGTTTTGGTACTCGATCAAGGACGAGTTGTTGATTTGGGAGCACATCATGAATTAATGGGCCGCTGTGAACTTTACCGTCGGCTCTATCAAATTCAATTGCGCGAGTCTGCATGACGTATGCGTGTGGCGTAACCCAATCCGCATGCCAAAGCAACACAAGCAGTGAGGCCAAGCAGTCCAGCAATAATTGTTGCTAGTTCAGGATTCGCTATTCCTGTCATTGCATAATCTGGCATGAGCGCGGCCGGTGCAGTCCACCAATCGGTAACGTGGAAGCTTAATTTCTCTGCGACCCATTCCAACCCATCGGGTAGCGAGCTAGCGAGCGGTGCCAAAACAACAACGATCATGGCAATGCCTATTGGCGCAAGCCATTTTGCCGCAGGAATTCGCCGGACTCCGGTCTCTTGCGAAACAAGGATAACGACAGCAGCAGTAATGAACGCTTCTCCTATGCCAATCAGCGCATGTATTGAAACCATTGCAACCAATGTGGTTTCTAAAGATTGCATGCCTGAGAGGCTTAATTCCACGGCACACGCTGCAGCGGACACAACTACTGAAATCCATCCGGCCAGCGCAGCGGCAATGAGGCGACGACCGTTTCCTGTAGCTTGGCCATTTACCAAACGATAAACACTCCAGCCTACAAGTGGGGCAATCACAGCCATGTTCAAGATATTGGCTCCGAGAGCCGTTATTCCTCCGTCGGCAAATAAAAGGCACTGCACCAACAATACGATGGTCATCACAGCCATTGCCGGCCACAAGCCAAGCAAAATGGCGGCTAGTGCCCCGCCAATTAAATGTCCAGACGTCCCGCCACTTACGGGAAAGTTCACCATTTGAGCAGCAAAGATGCCCGCGGCTGTCATCGCGATTGCAGTCATGGACGGTTGAGTGGAGCGGCGATATTGCCAGAAACCAGCAATTAACGCTGTTGTTCCTGCCGCTGCTGTGGCCAAACTCGGTTCGACACGACTCGTAGTGAGTACTTCCAACGAGTTGGGATTTAACACGGTCGTGAAATCTTCTGCCGCTCCAGGATCTGGTACCGCGAAAA
>CAZIGP010000015.1:0-16159 GCA_964538425.1 uncultured Pirellulales bacterium
CTTGTCGCCGACTTATGCTGTGGCATAGGCGGCGACTCGATGGCTCTAGCTCGTCGAGGGGCGATAATTGCGATAGATCGCGATCCGGTCGCCACGCTGATGGCCGAAGCCAATTTAAGAGAAATTGGCGCGAAGCCTAGCCATGATTCTAGCCACGACTTCTCGGCAACAGTTCAAATTTGCAGTATTGATTTAGACGTTCACGGCTCGCACCATTTGCAAAATGCGGCGGCATGGCATATCGACCCTGACCGACGCCCTTCGGGCAAGCGTACGACAAAAGTTGAACTTCACGAGCCTGCCTCAGAAGTAATTCGTTCTTTGTTGGCGATAAATTCAAATGCCGCCATTAAATTGGCGCCTGCCGCCGATTTAAATGAAGCATGGTGGCAGGAGGCGGAATTGGAATGGGTCAGTCGCGGCCGGCAATGCCGACAATTAATGGCATGGTTCGGTAATGTTGCACAGCATTCTGGCAGGCACCGTGCCACCGTTATCGTCGGCCACATGGGCGGCTCACATTCGATTGCAGCAAGTTTTGTAGGCGAACCAAATGCCGAAATCCCAATTGCTACAAAAATTGGCCGCTACATTTTTGAGCCCGACCCTGCCGTCTTGGCAGCAAAATTAGAAGGTTCACTGGCTGCTAAATATCAGCTATCAGCAATTGGTGGAAGTATTGCTTACTTAACCAGCGATCATGAAATTGCAGATGCTACCTTGGCTTGTTTTGAAGTCTTAGATGTACTGCCGTATGACGTTAAGCGTCTCAAAGCTTGGCTCAACGAGCGACATATTGGTCGGCTAGAAATCAAAAAACGAGGCGTACCGCTTGCCCCTGAAACCGTGCGGCGCCAATTACACACCAAGGGTGATCAAGAAATTACTATCTTATTAGCCCGCATCGCCAACCAAATCACCGCGATATTAGCTCGACGAATTCAAGATTTGCCTTCGAAAGAGATTGATTTACCTGCCAAAATCGAGTGCTGAAGGCAACACGACGGCACCAGTGTATTAGATCGCCACCCTGATAAGGTGGAAGCCCTGCCGATGACTGAATTGGTTGAGAAAAAGTCGTCGACGGCAGAACTGCTTACTGCTATTCAACCGTCTCGACTAATACCTGTGACGATGTTTTGTGGCTTGCCATTTGCCCCGTGTCGCGGGCGATGGTAACCGTGTAATTCACCATGTCGAGACAATTGTCATCTAAGCCAAAAGGATCTTCAATTTCAACGCTGGCTTCTTCAATGCCAAAAAGGCTTAGCGAAACCATCGCCATGACAACCGGTCCCCACCAGCCACAATGGTCACCGAGGGCGAACGGCAACGTCAACAAATAGACCAAAATCAACTGTTTGATCATCACAACGTAGGCAAACGGCAGCGGAGTTTTGCGAATTTTCTCACAAGCTCCTTGCGCGTCGACCAACTTCGAAAGCTGATCTTCCATGTGACGCACCAACTGCGATTCGAGTGCGCCCTGCCGATATTCGGCCTCAATCCATTCGGAAATGGCGAAGGCTACTGCCGTGGGTGGATTGCCGAAGAATCCCGCACGATGGCAAAGATCTGCAGGCAGAAAATCTTCTGTTTCCTGCATGTCAAAGTTGCCTTGCAACGAACGGCGAAGGCAGACGACGTAGCCTGAAACAAGATCTGCCAGACGCGCGCCATTTTCAGTATGAGCCACTCCGACCCGCACAAGGTTGCGACTGGCGTTGATGATGTGCCCCCAACCGGTGCGCCCTTCCCAATAGCGATTGTTCGAGGCGTTCATGCGGAAGACGAGCAGGAATCCCAAAAACGAACCGAGCAAAGCATGAGTAGTAGGATTGAGGGCGTCAAACAGAGACCGCACGAATGTATTGTTGTGGGCAACCGCTGTCTCATAGATGGCTTGCAATACGAAGGCATACATCGTCATGACGAAAATGCGACCCGAAGCGTGGCGCAAGGCTGTGCCACGAATGGACAGCACCGCCTTCATCCAGTTTTTTCGATCGTAATCAATCATGTTGGCATGAATTTAAAGATATAAGTGCGAGTTAGTTGCTGCTACCAGCGAAAACCTCGGGATCAGCAGACCACTACAGCCAGCAAATGGGCAAAAAATGGGCACTATTTGGATGGGGTGGATTGTAGTCCGCCGACAGGATTATCGCCAACGCCTTTGTTTCAATGCTTGGATAGTTGCGGCTTTAATTGGGCAGCGGTGGGCATTCGAAAGTGAAATTTCGAGCTTCAGCAACAGCAAAAAGACTGAAGTGCGGCCAAACCCTTCTAGAGATGCCTGCACTTCTCGAATCGTTCTAGTTCCCCACGCTAAGATGCCGTTACCGTTAGGGCTGGCGGCGATTTTGCCGAACAATTCTAGATTCGTAATGCGGGAAACAGGACTTGAACCTGCACGACCTTGCGGCCACCAGGCCCTCAACCTGGCGCGTCTGCCAATTCCGCCATTCCCGCGGATGCCATTTATCTGTGCATTCCAACGCGTCAGACAAACAGGTAATACTGGAGTCTATTCAATTTGTAATAATCGTCAAGGAGCGTCTGCCACAATAGAAATCGCATTCGCTTCAAATTTGTCCACCGCTTAATTTTGGCAAAGTCTATCATCTGCCGTAGATCCCTATTGCAATCCAGTGCATTTAGGAGATCGAGACTAGATCACACAATTGGGTATTTTCTGCCACAACGCGATTACGGCCGCTTCTCTTGGCTTGGTACAGTGCCTGATCGGCCAGTGTAACGGGAGATACAGTTGCAGCGATTGATGGGTCGATTGTGGCAACTCCAAAACTACAAGTAAGCTTGACTCGTTGTCCATCATGAAGCAAAGACAACTGTTCAACGACGCTACGCAAGCGTTCAGCAAATGTAATCGCCCCACCGCTTTCGATGCCAGGTAATAATATTGCAAACTCCTCACCGCCATATCGACATACGATGTCTTCGACGCGGCAGTTTTCGTTGAATACCTGGCTAATCGTGCGTAAGGCCGCATCACCGCACGCATGCCCATAGTTGTCATTGATTTGCTTGAAATGATCCACATCGGCCATAATACAGGAAAAAGCCGTTCCTTGGCGTGTGCTAATCGATAATTCGGCTTCTAGGCGTTGATCCATGTACGTTCGATTCCACAATCCTGTCAGGCCGTCGATTTGTGCTTTTTTATTTAGCAAGTCGAGCAAGTACTTGGTACGCAAAGAGGCGCGAACGCGAGCGCGTAATTCAGCGACATCAAAAGGTTTGGTTACGTAGTCGACGGCGCCAAGCTCAAGGCCTTTAATTTTTTCCTCCGTTGTCGAGGCTCCTGTAAGGAAAATAACAGGAATGCTTATGGTCATCGGATTAGCTTTTAGTAATCGACAAACATCGAAGCCATTCGGCTGAGGCATCTCCACATCCAGCAAAATTAAATCAGGTTGAAGAGAAACCGCGCGTTCGAGGCCAATTTCTCCATTCGAGGCCGAGTGAAAGTCGATTGCTTCACTACTCAGTTTCGATTTAATGACGGAATGAATCGTCGACGAATCATCGATAATTAATACTTTTTGTCTCATGAATGCCTCGTTAACTTATGCATGATCCTATAAATTTTTGCTCAGCCAGTTTGTTGTGCAAGCCGCATCATCGTGTCAGCCACTCGATTCAGTGGAATAACTGTTTCAGCAGCACCACATTTGATTGCCTCCTTTGGCATACCAAATACAACGCTCGTGGCTTCATCTTGTGCAATGGTATGGGCTCCCGCTTGACGCATGTGATACAGGCCTTTGGCGCCATCGGCCCCCATGCCGGTAAGCAAAGCGCCTACGGCTCCGTTGCCAGCACATTGCGCAATTGAATCGAACAACACATTGACACTGGGTCGCTGATGACATACTTCTTCACTTTGGTTTAGTTCAATGAAGTAGTTTCCATTGCGACGCCGTAGCAGCATGTGAAATCCTCCTGGAGCGATCAAAATACGCCCTCGTTCAACTTTGTCTCCATGGGTTGCTTCTTTAACCTCCATAGGACAAATTGTGTTCAATCGCTCTGCGAATGACGCTGTAAATCCCGCGGGCATGTGCTGCACTACCAGCGTGGCTGGTGAATCGCTGGGAAATGTCGGAAGTAGTTGTGTAAGCGATTGAACGCCTCCTGTCGATGCGCCGATCGCACAAATTAAATCGCGTGTTGGTTTTGCAGATATCGCACTGGAGGCGACGGAGGGACCATTAAAAATAGTCGAATAGCGAATGCGCAGTGCAGCGGTACTTGTTAATCGATCAATCAGTTTGCGAAAAAATAATTGAGAATCGTCTGTAGCGCACGGCTTCGCCAGCACATCAACCGCGCCAGCCGTCATGGCTTCGATTGCCAGGTGGCCTCCATCTCTGGTTAGTGAACTAATTACGATTACAGGCATAGGATGGTGCTTCATGAGACGTTTTAAAAACGTAATACCATCCATTTCAGGCATTTGAATGTCGAGCGTCACAATATCGGGTTTCAACGATACAATTCGATCGCGTGCTACATAGACATCGGGCGCTGTTGCGACGACTTGGATGCGCGGGTCTTGACTTAATTCTCGTGTGAAAACTTGACGCACAACGGCAGAATCATCTACCACCAGTACCCGTATGGGAGGCACAGGCTGCGCAGATCGCGTGCTATCAGCAATTTTTGATGAATTTTTAATCACACTTTACTCGTAAAGCAATCAGCTCACCGTCAACATCTAAAGCGCAACTATCATTCGTTGCCATAAAATGACACCATTGGTTTTGGCTATCAAAGCAATTCACGTGAGGCAGTGTCATTTTAAAAGGTATCGATTTTGACTGATCCGTAGTTAGGGTTGGCAAAAGCAGCCCACACGTAACGTTCAGCAATTCTTTGAGTGCATCTTGTGCGTAGCATTTGGCCGAGGGGTCTTCAGGGTTAGTTGCCAGAATGTTCGCTGCCAAACCAATGCCTGCCGCTTCCGATGCTACCATTTCCACCGTGCCGCAAATTGGTCCAGTGAAAGGCATGCTCACCAAAATGGAATCAGCGGAAGGCGATAGCGATGCATCCGCTAAAGTCGGCGTTATAAAGGCCATGGTTTCCATGGCCTGAACTAAGGCATTCAAGGAAGATGAAGTGTGCATGTTAATTGTGGATCACTCCCAGGAGTTCCGTAAGAGTGCGAGATAAATCTTCTGGCGTAAATGGCTTCCGAAGATGTCCTTTAATGCCTTTCTGCTTGAGCACCTCGATTTGCTCTTCGTCAGGCTCTGCAGAAATAATCACGACCGGTATCTCTCGCGTAGCTTCGTTGGAGATGATGTGCGCTGTCATTTCCATGCCATCCATTTTTGGCATGTGTAAATCTGCAAGCACCAAATCTATGTTATGGATGGCAAGCATCTTCAAGGCGGCTTGTCCTTCGTCTGCTTCATAAAGACTATCAATAGGCAAGTTTGCCAGCTTAATAGTGCGTTTGATCAAAGCTCGGGTGACAGCGGAATCATCAACAATAAGAATGTTAAAAGACATTATTGAAAATCCTTATGAATTAACAGGTTGCTTGCTAGTTTTAATGTGAACGGCTCCATCGGCGATTCGTAAATACAAATGACGAGCAGCAGTTCCGCCGACATCTTCCGCCTCGATCAATAATCCATGCTGCCAGAGAAATTTGCGAATGGCCGTATGATTGCGTCTACCAATGTCAAAAATATCTGTGCCCGTAAACATGCGAGCTCCGCCAGCCAATTGAATTTTGAGTCGGCGTATTTCTGCTCCTAATGCGGTCATCTCATCAAATAATAAAGCCATTCCTGTGTCCGCATACCTTGCCGGTACTTGCAAAACTCGCCTGCCATCGGTTTGAAATCCTGGCAATTGGAAATGCAGCAGGCCGCCAACTCGCACGACTGGATCGTACGCTGTCACGCCGATACACGATCCCAATGAATGGGTTGCCAAAATCACCTGAGGATCGTTGGATACTCGGGCGTCGGAGATTCGGACAACGATAGTGTTGGCAGATGCTTTCATCAGTCCTTGGCATAAATGGTGGGTCGAACGTAACGAAATTTATGCGAGATCCCAGCCAATGATTCCGAATGGCCAATAAATAGCATTCCTCCCTCACCCAAAACGTCGTAAAAGCGTTTTACAAGTTTTTGCTGAGTGGCTTTATCAAAGTAAATCATGACATTGCGACAGAAGATAAAATCAAAGGGCCCGTTGAACGGCCAAGATTCAATCAAATTGAGATAGGCAAACTGAACAATATTACGTACAGCATCAATTGGGCTGTAAACGATTTCTCCTGCATGAGAGCTGGTGGTGAGAAATTGTTTTCGAAATAAAGCAGGTACCGTTGAAACTTGGGCGCTGGCATACTCTGCTTGATAGGCCTTTGTCAGCATGTTATGAGAAATGTCTGTAGCCAAAAGCTTGACATTCATCGAGGTGGGCTTTGGAATCGCATTCAAAAGGGTCATTGCAATGGAATAAGCCTCTTCGCCCGATGAGCACGCAGCACTCCAGCCTCGAATTCGTGCCTGTCGCTGGCTGCCTTTTTTTTCTAATAAAGCCGGCAGAAAATTTTTCTCCAAAAAATCAAAATGCCCGATTTCGCGGAAAAAATTTGTGACATTCGTGCACAAAGCATCGATTAATGTGTAAAATTCCCCTTCGTTGGGATGCTCCACTGCGTAATCGACATACTCTCCAATTGAATGGAAGTTAGTTTTTCTCAATAGCTTTCCCAAACGAGCATCGACTAAATCTTTTTTGCCTTCGTGCAAATTAATTCCGCAATGGTCGTAGACCGCGTTGCTCAATCGCTTGAATTCTTTTTGAGTCAAGCTGTTGTGGCAATGTAGTAACACGTTAGACCTTCAATATTTCGAGAATCCAAGCTTTTGCAGATTTATTTGCTGCTTGAAAATTCAGCAAACTCTTCGCGATGCTCATGATCGTCAAGTGGAATAACGTGAGCAGCGTTAATTGAAGAAGATGCAAATTTTCTCGGCTCGCGCCACGGATGCTCCTTGAAGTTAATCGATGACGAAAATCGTCGTTCGCGTGCTTTGTGTGTTCGTGGCGAAGCAAACATTACGGCTTCTTCACGGCCATCGGCAGCAAATCCTGAGCCTTTGACCATTCGCTCTAATTGTCGCACCAAGGAGCGAAGCTGCTCGCTTTGACTACTAAGTTCTTCTGCAGCGGCTGCCGATTCTTCCGATGTTGCGGCATTGCTTTGCGTGACTTGATCCATTTGCTGAACAGCTTGGGTAACTTGGCCAATTCCTTGGCTCTGTTCTTGACTGGCCGCAGCAATTTCAGCAACCAATCCGTTCACTTTATCAACCGATGACAGAATATCCGACAAGGTTTTTGCTGCTTCTCGTGAAATAGTAACTCCACTAGCGGAACTAGCGACACTTCCTTCAATCAGCATTGAAGTTGTCTTCGCCGCTTCGGCTGAACGCATTGCTAAATTGCGAACTTCTTCTGCGACCACGGCAAAGCCTTTGCCTGCTTCTCCCGCTCGGGCGGCTTCGACCGCAGCGTTAAGTGCCAATAAATTTGTCTGAAACGCAATTTGGTCAATGGTCTTCACAATCTTGGCGGTTTCGGCCGAAGCTTTTTGAATACCGTCGATCGCCTCAGCCATTCTGCACATGGCTTCATTTCCTGTTTCTGCCGATGTTTTGGCCTGAGACGCTAACAGCGATGCCTCGTGGGCTGTTTCTGCTGTTCTTCGCGTCATGCTAGACATTTGCTCCAGGCTAGCGCTAGTTTCTTGCAAGCTTGCAGCTTGCTGGCTGGCCCCTTGCGCTAAGCTTTGACTCGAGCTGGAAACTTGATTGGATGCAGACGCGACCTGCCCTGCGCTACCACCCAGCATTTCAGCAATCGATTGAAGTGGCTTCTTAATGCTTCGAACCAACAGGACGACCAATGCGCCGGCAATGAGTAATGCAATTGCTGTAAAGGCCAAGCCCCTTGCACGGGCTGAACGAAAATCACTGATTCGTTTCTCAATTAATAAATCCAGCTCGGAATCTGTCGTATTCCAGAGTTTAAAAGCTTCTTCTCGAGCACGACTTCCCGTAGTTATGAAGTCTTCACTGCTTACGGCTATTTTATTCGACGCCGCCAACTGACGAATGAGATCTAGAAACTGATTGTTGGCGGAAAGATATGCCTGCAAAGCTGGTGAAAGATTACGATGCAGTGTCTCACTAACTTCGTGAAAATTTGCATCTTCATTCAAAGCCGTCTGAATGCTGCTCGTAATTCTTGCCATATCGGCTTCTTCAAGCATGGCAGCATATACAGCAAGCTGCGTCTGTTCGTTCTGGGTGATCGATATGCGAAGCAGAATGCTGTCACCATATTTGATGATAGTTGCTAGTCTGTCTTGAGCTTGTGGTAGAGCACAGAGCGTAGCGTCCATTAAGTAGTAGCTATCCAAGTCTGGATCAAGAATTAGATTAGAAATGTCACCAGAATGAGAAATCATTGTGCGGATATTGGCAATCAAGTTTTTGTACTGTTCGTTAATATCGTGTGACTTTGCTGTTGTCGAACGAGCCTTAATGTTCTCCCATTCCTTACGCACGTTGCTAACGCGAGCATGCTCTCGATTGCGTTTAGCAAGTCCTTCGTCGGTAAACTGAAGTATCTCTCCAAGCTTTTGATCAACTGCGTCCAATGCCTCGAATGCTTTATCGATTTGAGACTGTTTTATGAGTAATTGGGTGTGCGCAGAACGATCACCTTCTTCGGCATGTACGGCAAGTAATTGATGCTGAGGTACTAGTTCCAGCACTTGTTCAAGTGGACGCTGGTAAGCATTGCCATGAAGTTCCATCTGAGCAAAATCGATGTCCTTATTAAATCCGGCAATCATCAAGTAAAAGAGAACTGCGATCGGCAACGAATAAGCCAAGCTGATTGTCCACAGCTTGCTTGAGACACCTAATTTGTTAAGCGGATTAATCATTGAATAAACTCCTATTTTGCTAAAGCTATTTATGTTTAAGGTTATTCTTGTAAGAGCTTTTGGTGTTTGGTTCTAAGACGTATTTGGACTACATCGGCTCAACATGACACCGATGACGCGGCTTCGACTTCGTCGAGTATTTCATCCACATCCAACAATATCTTGACGCGAGAACCAATCTTACCGATGCCCAAAATAAAACTGGTTTCAACACACGAACCGAATTCGGGTGGTGATTCGATATTGCTTTCATCGATCAACAGCACTTCTGAAACACTGTCCACAATAATTCCCGTATTATGCTTCCGGTCTTTTCTTTGGGTTTCAACCACGACGATGCATGTTTCATCGGTAGGCTCGGCCGCTGGCATGTTGAATTTGACTCTCAAATCAATGACAGAGATGACCTGTCCACGCAGATTAATCACTCCTTTAACGTGTGATGGAGTGTAAGGCACGGCAGTAATATTCACGTATCCGATGATTTCCCGTACTTTTAAAATCTCTAAGCCATATTCTTCAGAACCTAGAGAAAACGTGAGGTATTTTCCACCGCGGCAATTCGATGGTTTGTTAACCGCGGTTTCTATCGTTGTTGAATTTGCACTCACAATTTACCTCTTCTGGTTCTGATTGAATTTTGGCATAGCGACGTATCTCTGCTTCTCAGCTTAAGTGCCTTTTGCTAAGGCCAATGATTCCTGGGATATCTAAGATGAGGCTGACGTTTCCATCTCCCATGATGCCGCCTCCTGAGATGCCAGGAATCTTGGGCAGGGATTCGCTTAAAGATTTAATTACAACTTGTTGCTGTCCTAGCAATTCATCGATTAAAAGACAGCAGCGACAATCACTATCTTGCACGATCACTACAATTCCGTCGGTAGGATTGTGAAAAGTGGGTTCCACTTTAAAAAGTCGGTGTAATCGAAACAGTGGTAGGACGCAGTCACGAATTACGCACATTTCTCCGCGTCCTTGAATCTTCGAGAGCTGCTCAGGAATTGGGCGCAAACTTTGTTCTACACTCGCGATGGGAATGATGTACCGCTCCGGGCCTACCTTGATTACTAATCCATCGATCACTGCTAATGTCAGCGGAAGCCGAAGAGTGAACGTGGAACCTTTTCCTTCCAGCGAAGCAATGTCAACACGTCCCCGCAAAGCTTCGATGTTCTTGCGGACAACATCCATTCCAACACCACGCCCCGAAACATCAGTGATTTGCTCGGCAGTGGAAAGGCCAGCATGAAAAATAAGCTGATAAACTTCTTGGTCAGAAAGTTCTTGTCCCTCGCGAACAATGCCGGCATGAATCGCTTGCTTTAGAATTGATTGCTTGTTAAGTCCTCTTCCATCGTCCGAAATTTCAACAACGATATAGCCTCCGCGGTGGTAGGCTCTCAGTTCAATCCGCCCACATCGCGGCTTACCGGCTTTCTCTCGGATATCTGGTGTTTCCAAACCATGATCTACAGCGTTACGCACCATGTGAACGAGCGGATCGCTAAGAGCCTCCACCAAATTACGATCAATTTCTGTTTCACCGCCGATGGTGACAAATTCAATTTCCTTGCCAAACTGATGAGCTAAATCCCGAACCAAACGAGCCATTTTTTGGAATACGCCTTGCACCGGAACCATGCGCATGGACATCGACAGCTCTTGAAGTTCTCCAGTGAGTTTTCCAAGCGTCGTCATGCTTCTTACTTGCTTTTCGTCGGCAGCCGTTTCCTTGGCAAAGCATTGCTTGGCCATTGCTTGTGCAATGGCGAGTTCCCCCACCAAGTTGATCAGCGCATCAAGGCGATCCGTAGAGACCTTTACGGTTCGTTCATTCGTCGCTGAAATGCTGCGAATAGATTGAGCGGCTGCCTGCTCAGTGCTTTTTTGAGAATTAACGCGAGCTTCTTCCGTCGCTGTTGATTTAGCGTTTTTTTTTGTTTGCTCAGGTGCCCAGGCATTAAGGCGTTTCAGCAGAGCCGGCAAAGATTTTTCGGATTCGAGGGGTAGACCTAATCGCACCGATTCATCCAGTGCAGCAATCATGCTTCTCATTAAATCAATAGAATCAAGCACCAAATCAATGGTCGTACCGCTCCACTGCCCTGCACCGTGCCGAAGTTGATTGAGTAAATTTTCTCCTGCATGAGTAAGTTCACCCAATTGCTCGAGATGAAGAAACCCAGTTACTCCTTTGATGGTATGAAAACTTCTGAAAATAGCATCAATAGCCTGCACATCTTCGGGATTTTCCTCTAACTTAAGTATCGATGCTTCAGCCGATTCGATGTGCCCTATTGCCTCCACAATAAATTCCTTGATTAACGGCAGATCTTCGTCGTTAATACGGTAGGCTAAATCGTCAGTAAGCTTGTCGGTTAGCACGAATTCATTCACTATTTAAAAAGTCTCTGACTCCAATCGAGGTCGAAATTTTGGCACATCTCAGATAAAGATACTGACGCCATGCCGATTTCTGTTTGATTACGCAAATGGAGTTCTTCAAACCAACCTTAGGTTTTGCCTGCTTATAGACACTGTGCACCGATAAAAACAAAGAAGAGAGCACATCCATAGGCATGTGGATTGAAACGATTGCACCGGTCGTATCGCAGGGCAAAATTTTAGAAGCGGCTAGTGGCTAGAAGCTGTTGAAAGCAAGCCATTTAGCACTTTGACGCGGACGCATTAACGACGCGGCAGATAGGCTGACGACTAGGCTGACGACCTGGACGAGAGCTTCGAAGACTAGGTTTTATCCTTCTGGTTACTGTGAATCTGCCGTCCATTTCTGGTACATTTTCACTGGTACTTTAACCAGGATTTTGGTGTCATGTCTGAACCTTCGCATTCTCAATTATCTTCTCCAGCGGCTGCCTCTACTCTGACAGGAGTAGTTCGTATTATCGATGCGGAGTCAAACCGTGCTGCGGAAGGTTTGCGGGTTATTGAAGATTATGTTCGGTTTGTACTCGATGACCAGCATTTGACAAAATTGGCAAAGCAACTGCGACACGATTTAACGGCAGCATTGTCGTCTATCGCAATTCTCGACCGGTTAGCAGCTCGTGAATCAATGGCAGACGTAGGGGCAGAAATTTCTAATACTTCGGAAGCGTTCCGACTAGATGCAATTGCGGTAGTGATTGCTAGCTTTAAGCGAGCTCAACAAGCGATACGATCACTGGAAGAATACATCAAAGTGATAGATGGCACTGCGGCCCAAGCAATTGAAGCCTTACGCTACCGACTTTATACGCTGGAACGTGCCGTAGGAATCACGAATGACGCTTTACTGCGTTTAAGTGAGACACGACTCTACGTGCTTATCCATGGCTGCTCAAACGAAAATGAGTTTTCTAAACTTGTGGAGACACTTGTTACTGCGGGCGTTGATGCCTTGCAACTCCGCGAAAAGCTGTTATCTGATCGACAATTATTAAGTCGCGCTCGTCAGTTGCGTCAAATGACAACTGGTACCAAAACACTTTTCTTCATGAATGACCGTCCTGATTTGGCAATATTAGCGAATGCTGATGGCGTTCATGTTGGCCAAGAAGAATTAAGCGTAAAAGATATTAGGTCGATGGTAGGCCCAAAAATGTTAGTCGGTGTTTCGACGCATTCTCTACCGCAAGCTCGGCAAGCGGTACTCGATGGCGCAAATTACATCGGTATCGGCCCGACATTTCCATCAAATACGAAATCGTTCGAGAAGTTTACGGGAGTGGATTTACTTCAACAAATTGCCGCAGAAATTCGCCTTCCAGCTTTTGCTATCGGCGGTATCACTCGAGATAATTTACCCCAAGTGATTGCGGCAGGAATTCGCCGCGTCGCCGTGAGTGGCGCAATAATTAATGCCAAAGATGTGGCAGCTGAAGCCGTAGCAATGCGACAATCATTATCGAAGGGGATCTAATCCACATGCCGTTGGCCTGGGAGCATTTAAAGAAATAAATGCAAGCACATTCTTGCGATATTAACCTGCTTCACGGCGTGGAGAGGACTCTGTAGACTGCTTTTGAAGCCAATGGGGTCCTCGTAGAATTGCCGCAGCAGGCATCGCCATACTGCCCGTGCGACCGCTCGAGTGACCATCCCAGCAATGTTTATCGATCGCTTTCAGAATTTGTTCTGCCACAGCCAAGACAGCTCTGCCTTGTTGCCCTGTAACTCGTGGATCGCGCTGCTCTCGAATACTTTCTGCAAAGTCGATCAATTCGTTGAGCAATGCATTCTGGGCTGCGGCTTCATGACGTTCGATCGGTAATAAATCTTCAAAGAGATGATTTTTTAAGTGGGCACATGCCTCAGGACTGATGTCTTCCAAATCAAATTCTCGTTGCATTAGTTCTGTGACGGGGCGCACCATTGTCGCGCTACGATTGGCGAAATCGAGTGACACGCAACCACGTTCCGACCACACTTGCATCTGGCGTATTGGTTGATAACTGACGCGAGAAGCACATAAATTAGCCACGCAACCGTTAGCAAACTCTAAGCGAGCTTGGGCGACATCTTCATGGCTACCCATTACCGAAATTCCCAGTGCTTGCACCGCACGCACTGGTGAGTTAGCAAAATGTAACGCCAGGTCGAGATCATGAATCATCAGATCCAGCACAACGCCAATATCGGTAGAACGAAATGTGAATGCGCTACAGCGAGATGCTTCGATATATTTGGGCTCACGCGTCATTGACATTGCGGAAGGCTGATTCCACGCTGGATTAAAGCGTTCGATGTGACCAACTTGCACAATTGCGCCAGACTTCTCTGCTGCTTGCAGAATTTCATCTGCTTCCGCCACTGAAGTAGCCAGCGGTTTCTCGATCAGCAAATGAATGCCGTGAGACAACAGCGCAACGCTAACCGCATGATGGAATCGAGTGGGGGTAGCCACAACGGCGGCATCAATATTGCCGATCAGATCGTGGTAGTCGGCGAAGACGGGCACCTGGCATTCTGCTTCCGCCAATCGACGAGCGTCTGGAAGAGGATCGACGATTCCGACCAGCTCTACTCCATCGACTTGCTGAGATAACTTCGCATGAATTCGCCCTAGATGTCCTGCGCCAACTACTGCTAGCCGGAGAGATTTGCTCATTCGTTGTATCTCCAAAAAAAGCCCAGGGTTCAGTGACCTGGGCTTGGATTAATATTTTAATCGACTTTATTAATCCGAAATTAAGCCGCTCGCCGTCGTTCGCGTGAGCGACCATGCTTGCCTTCTTGTTGAATTTGAATAAAGTCGAGCAGCTCATTTACTGCAGGCACTAACTTGTCGTTATTACGCAGAATCTCGCGAGCATGATCCAAGCCAACTTTAGCCCGATACAATAATCGATGAGCTTCTGACAGACTTTGAATTGTTTCTCCAGAAAAGTTTCTGCGCTTGAGAGCAACAACATTAATACAGCGAGGACGGGCTGGATGTCCCTCACAAAGCATGAAGGGTGGGACGTCATGAATCACCCGAGCCAAACCGGCAATGAACGAAAACCGTCCAATCGTTGTGAAATGATGTACGCCAATTCCGCCGCTGAGCGTAGCATGATCATGGACGTGGACATGCCCGCCTAACAGCGTGCCGTTGGCCATGATAATGTGATCACCCACCTTGCAATCGTGGGCCACATGGCTACATGCCATGAAAAAGTTGTAGTTGCCAATCAGGGTGATGCCATCTTCCTTTTCAGTGGCACGATTCACCGTCACGCTTTCACGCAGAATGTTGTGGTCGCCAATAATGACTTGGGTTTCCGTACCACGGTAGCTAACGTCTTGTGGATGGGCACCAATCACTACGCCGGGAAATAAATGATTGTCTTCTCCCAAAACAACGCGCCCCATCAAAGTAACGTTGTTCTCCAAACGCGTGCCGCGACCGATTTTTGCCCCGGCTCCAATCACGCAGAACGGTCCAATATGTACATCGTCGCCGATTTCGGCTCGCGGATCGATCGACACATGCTCGGCGATGTATGTTGCCATGCAAGTAAATGATTTGAAACAAAAATAAGCCGATTACTTAGGCTTAATCAAACAACTGGCTAACAGCATCAATTCAAAACTTTGGCTACGCCGATTTTCGACGTTCTAGCACTTTCTCTCCTTCGGAGAGCAATACGCGAATCATCTCCGCATTTAATCGGTGCCCACTTCGATGAGCCATCACTTGACCAACGACATCGCATCCTGCCAAACCAAAATCACCGACTAGATCTAAGATCTTGTGTCGCGCACACTCATCGCGAAATCGCAATTTATTATCGATAGGTCCTTCAGCATCAAATACTAGCAGGTCCGTTAAGGTGGCTCGCTTGCCGAACCCCTGCGCTTGCAGCCATTCGGCTTCTTCCTTGAGCATGAATGTGCGCGCCGAAGCAATTTCATGGCGAAATGTTTCTGGATTGATATTCAACTGCAACGTTTGCCGACCAATGCTGCTGTCAACTCCATAATCCACGCGATATCGAACGACTAAACTGCTGCTTTGTGCTGGCTGAACTTCAATCCAACTATCGTCGTTACCAATTCGTGTAATTTCTCGAACGATAAGTTGAGTGCGGATAGCATTTTGCGTAACGATGCCAGCAGCATCAATTGCTTCTACAAAGCCTTGCGACGAGCCATCCAGCCCCGGCATTTCTGCTTGGTCGACCCACACTTCACAATTGTCGACCTGCAAGCCAGCCAGGGCTGCCACAATGTGTTCAATCATTTCAACACTTGCGCCACCGCAACGCAAAACCGTCCGACGCGGAACTTCTACGCGATGCTCGACCGCAACTGGTATGCGGACAACAGGCGATAAATCGCTACGCACAAAAACGACACCGGTATCGGGCGGTGCAGGGCGGAACTCAACTCTTACATCTCGCCCCGTCCAGTAGCCAAATCCTTCTACAAATGCAGATTTAGCCAAGGTCCGTTGACTGCGCCGTGCGTAAGCCACTCGCGATTTATTCATGTTGCGTGTTCAAGAAGTCAGTTATCAAAAACTAACAGCTAGGTTAACGAAGAAACCCGACACCTCTGCTAACCAACTCAACAACCGTGCTAACAACGCGTCGGAAAACAAACTGTCACAAAAGGCCGATGCGCCCAACACGGGAACCGCACGTTCAAACCGAGTCGGGC
>CAZIGP010000016.1:0-4050 GCA_964538425.1 uncultured Pirellulales bacterium
TCGTTTACCAATTTTTGGTGGCGAAAAGTATCGCGAGGTTGAAGCGTATGAGCCAACGAAACCAAGCCTTCGGCAATCGTGTTCGCAAAGGTGTTGAACATCACAACTCGATGGTGCGCGGAGCCCACGCGCGCCGTGGCGCGCGCTCGAGCAAACGCGTTCGTGGTGTGCCGCGCAATCAAGAGCTGCCCTTTGTGCCGCCGGAAGACTGGCACGAGCCGCGCGCGAATAGGCAAGGATACCGAATCCTCACCCAATGGCCAGGCGAAGGCTACCGACACGTGCTCACGCCAGACGAAGTGCGTGCCCGCCTGGCCGAGTTGCCGCAAAAATTCGTCGAACCGCTACAAGTGGTTCAAATGAGCCGAGTGACCCGCAAGAAGCTCAGCTTCCCTTGCTATGGCATGCAATGGGGTGCTGCAATTTACCTCTATCCGGTCGAAGAGAGCCTGACCGAGTCGTACACCGCTCCACCGAAGCCCAGCCAAGTAATCGAAGCCCGTATGTACGGCGGTCGGTGGGAACAAAACGGCTCGATCTGGCGATTAGTCTGGACCGAACAGGCAATCAAAGATTTTTACCTCAATAACATCTTGATCCATGAACTTGGCCACCTGCTCGACGACCGTAACACCAGTTACACCGATCGTGAACGCTACGCCGAGTGGTTTGCAGTCCAATACGGTTATAAACCCAGCCGGCTTCCGTTAAATTCGAAAGCGGTCGTGCGACGGCATCATGCGTCTGCTGGAGTGTGACGTTTAGCGACTAGCCATCGTCTGGCAGCTTCCACACTTCCGCGGCCGATTTTCACGGGCAAATACCTCAGCTTTTGCTACTACATCGTGCTGCTCGCCAACATCGTGGATCACATCGAATAGTTGAATCCTCGAGCTAATCGGTTGTTCGATCGTCTTTCATGGTCCTGTTAGCACTGCCTGGGCGTCAACAGCCCAATACAAAAATTCGTGCGTTTTTTGCTTTTCCATAAACGATTCTGTTCGTGTTGCGCAATCATTAAGCTTTAACACCTAGATCTGCGGTGCTCTCACCGACATAATCTGCCAACATGACCGAATACCCGTTTAGTTTCTGCTTACACCATATCGATGCTAATTGCCGTGCTCGGCGTTCGACATTTACTACGCCTCACGGCGCCGTAGAAATGCCGGCCTTCATGCCGGTCGGCACGCAAGCGACGGTGAAAGGATTGGAGATCGAAATGCTGCGGGCAGCCGGCCCGCAAATGATCCTGGCCAACACCTACCATCTGGCGTTACGGCCGGGAGAACGATTAATTGAACAATTTGGCGGACTGCACGGTTTCATGGGTTGGGATGGCCCAATTCTTACAGACAGCGGTGGGTTTCAGATTTTTAGCCTGGCGGCAAATGTAAAAATCACCGAAGAATCAGCGACGTTTCGCTCTCATCTCGACGGTAATTTGGTCGAGCTAGCGCCAGAACGTGCGGTAGCAATTCAAGAATCACTTGGCAGCGACGTTGCAATGGTGCTCGACCATGTCGTCGCACTGCCAAACGATAGAACAATCATACGCGATGCCATGTTGCGCAGCGTGCGCTGGGCACAGCGAGCAAAAGCCGCTCATCGCCGCGCTGATCAGGCACAATTTGCCATCGTGCAAGGCGGGCTCGATACGGCGTTACGATTAGAATGCACCTCAGCATTACGAGAATTGGATTTTCCCGGCTACGCCATTGGTGGACTGAGCGTTGGCGAGCCACCCGCCGAGATGTATCGCATTCTGGACGAAACCGCGGATGCACTCCCAGCCGACAAACCTCGCTACCTCATGGGCGTCGGCCGACCGCAAGATTTGATTGAGGCCGTTGCCCGCGGCGTCGATTTGTTTGATTGCGTGCTACCAACACGTAACGGTCGCAATGCAATGGCATTTACCGACGAAGGAACGCTTCGGCTGCGCAATGTGAAATTCGCCGAAGATCCTCGGCCGCTAGAAGAAAACTGTCCTTGTCCGGCTTGCCGCCGTAGTCGAGCTTACTTGCGGCACCTCTTCATGGCCAATGAGATGCTTGGCCCGATTTTGCTCACAGCCCACAATATCACTTATTATCAACGGCTGTTATCTGATGCGCGACAGGCGATCGAAGCCGACCGATTTGAGGAATTTCGACGAGCAAAACAACAAGGTTGGGCGGCAGAAGAAAAAACAGGCAGTCCTGCAAGATAAACGTCTTGATTAGAAGCCAGCGTTCGTCGGTATCCTACTGCGATGGTTGCCTTCACATGGCAACATCATCGCAGAGAACTTAAGCGTGCGGTCTCTAATTCCGGCTCACTGCACGGGAGGCAAAAATTGGAGATCGTTACCCAAAGCTGGTTGGTAAGTACCAACGTGGTCTGGTGTCGGCGGAACCGCTGCGGTGTTCAGGTTTCCATAACGGTTTCCGGCAACTACTGGGTTGGTAACGCCTGCGTTCGTTGTCACTGGTTCGTTGCGCAGAAAGTTTGGTGCAGGACCAGGCTCGGGAGCCTGACCATACGAAACCGGCCGCTGTGTTGGTGTCGGCAGCGATGCAACTTGAGCAGGCGTTGGCATAGTCGTGCTAGGCGTGTATGGTGCCGGATTGGTACCTGGTGCACGTTGTGCTAATTGGTCAGCCCATTGACGAGCTGCTCCCAACGAAGGATCGATCGTTGCCGCACGTTGAAAATGCGAAGCCGCTAATTGCTCCCGGCCTCGTTTCTGCAATAAGTAACCAAGGTTGTAATGCGCTACCGCTTCACCTTCGACGGCTTTTAATTGAACCAAAGCCTCGTCCGAGCGGTTTTGCTCAACTAGCACCGACGCCAAATTATTGCGGTACAACGCTCGTTTAGGCTGCAACTCGACTGCCTTGCTCAGCGCCTTGATTGCTTCATTTGGCATTCCTCTTCGAGCATAACACAAACCTAAATCGTTATGAGCTGCGGCTTCATCAGGATGACGTTTTGCAGCCGCTTCGTACAACTCATTGGCTTGTTCTAACCGGCCTTGACGATCGAGCATGTGCGCGTACGAAAGTATGGTTGGCAAGTGATGCGGAGCAACTTTAAGCGCCTTCTCGTATTGATCAGAGGCTTCGTCATATCTACCAGCCTTTTCGTAAATGTTGGCAGTTGCCACATACAGCTCAGGTCCGGCTTTCTTAGCTGGCGTAGCGGGTATCTTACTGCTGGATGCCACTGGTTTCGAATCGGGCGTGACCCAATCTTTTACCTTTCCAGCGCCACTTTTGGCAGACTTGCCAACCGCCTTTGGCACCGCTGCGATGCTCGCTCCAAATTTTTTAATGCTGCTTGGTTCGGGTTTGTTATCAAGCCCCATGCCGGGCGCCACAATTGAGCGATTTTGGTACTCCTTGTAGTACTCGCTATACGGCTTCCCGTAATCGGGCTGGCCACTCAACTGAAACCCAGAAGCTTGTGCTTTTTTAGTAAGCGGGCTACTAAAATTTGGGCCAGCCGATGTGTTGGGCGATTGGCTGGCACAACCGCTGGCCAGCAAGGCCATGCTTGCGGTGATGATGACTAACCTAGAAAATTGCTGCATAGATAAACGCACTGCGCACCTCCCTGTGCTGCTTGTCTGGCCATTCACAATCGAATTTGCGATTGAAATAACAGCAGATTGCTAGCATTCCGCACCATCTTACGTCAGCAGCGCACGCTACTACACGAAGATATCGTACGGGCAGTCTCGTTGGTTTGATCGTCATGCGAAACCCTTCCGCTAAAGCGGATTTCGACGATTAAACGGATCACAGGTACACAGTGCAGCGTCGCACCCGGAACTTAGGCCTAACAAATTACATCGTCTTCCCAACCTATCACGAAGCTCTCACGGCAGGGTCTCTGAATCCTGCCTCTGCAAAACCTTTCAAACGCAAAATGCAAGCATCGCACTGACCACACGGCTTGCCACTGGCATCGGGATCATAGCAGCTATGAGTTAGGGCGTAATCAATACCAAGCTGCGTTCCTCGTCGAATGATTTTAGACCGTAGTACTTGGATGCCAGCCACAGAA